>JASJDI010000087.1 GCA_030065155.1 Xenococcaceae cyanobacterium MO_188.B29 | reverse complement strand
TTATAGTTTGTTATCGAGTACTTACTACTTCCTTAGCAAAGCTACTCACATTAACTAGCTCTATCTCTTTACAAGTTCTTTTAATTAAACCAGTCAATACTTTACCAGGACCTACTTCTACTACTTTGTTAATATCTTCTTGAGGGAATTGCAGCATAATTTCCCACCAACGGACTGAACCAGTAATTTGTTTGGCTAAACGTTGTTTTAATGCTTGTCCATCTTTAGTAGGGGTAGGATCGACGTTAGAGAGAACAGGAATTTGAGCATCAGCAAAAGCAACAGATTCTAATACTGATTGGAATTTTTCTGAGGCTGGCTGCATAAGGGGAGAATGAAAAGCACCAGACACATTTAGAGTAACGGCTCTTTTGACTTTTACTTGTTGTATTACTGCTTCTACTGCTGTGGGTAAACCTGAAATGACTACTTGAGCAGCACTATTATCATTAGCTATTACAACATCTGGAGTTTCGCCGATCACTTTTTCTAACTCTGCGCGATCGAATTTCATTAAGGCTGCCATTGTACCAGAACCAACCTTATCCATTAATTTTGCTCTTTGGTTAACTAAGTTTAGTCCCGACTCAAAATCGAAGACTTTAGCTGTATATAGGGCAACATATTCTCCTAAACTATGACCAGCCACTAATTGGGGTAAACCTTCTTTTTCTGCTAGTAAATCAGCAAGGATTGATTCCACGACATAAAGACAAGGCTGATTATAGAGAGTCCGAGATAAAGTTTCTTTGTCTCCTTGACAAATATCTATTACAGACCAGCCTAATATCTTTTCTGCTATCTCAAATTTTCTTTTTGCTAGAGGGATATCTATTAAATCTACACCCATACCTACTTCTTGAGAACCTTGTCCAGGGAATACCCATGCTGTTTTTGTCATATGTTTATTATTCGATCAATGGTAAATGATAAATTGTAAATGAAATTAGCCCCATTTAAAAATTGCTGAACCCCAAGTAAGTCCTGCCCCAAAACCAGAAGCAGCAATAATATCTCCTGGTTTGACTTTACCTAGGCGTACTGCTTCATCTAATGCGAGAGGAATAGAAGCAGCGGAAGTATTGCCGTATTCGGATACATTACTAATGACTTTTTCCTTAGGTAATTTCAACCTTTGAGCTACCGCATCCATAATTCGTTGGTTTGCTTGATGGAGAAGCAGCCAATCTATTTGTTCGGAGGTTATATTAGCTCGAAACATAGCTTTTTCAATTACTTCTGGTACTTTAGCTACGGCAAAACGATATACTTCTCTACCGTTCATGGTGATGGGTTGATATGTACCTGCGTTCACCTCAATATTGTCAACTAAAGACTTACTTTCTCCTTGATAAGTAAGATTAAGACGATCATTCTGGCTACCATCACTGTACATTTCAAAGGCAAGGAGTCGATCACCTTGTTCAATTCCTTGACAAACTACTGCCCCTGCTCCATCTCCAAATAGTACACAAGTATTGCGATCTGACCAGTCTACCCAACGGGATAAAACATCTGCGCCGATAATCAATACATTCTGGTATACACCAGTGCGGATAAATTGGGAAGCCGTAATTAGGGCAAAAATGAATCCAGAACAGGCTGCCGTCAAGTCGAAAGCTACTGCTTTAGTTGCACCAATCAGGTTTTGAACTTGGCAAGCACTACCAAAAAGATCATCAGGAGTAGAAGTTGCCAGAATAATTAAATCTAAATCGGCTGAGGTAATTCCTGCCATAGACAGAGCTTTTTGGGCAGCCTGAGCAGATATTTGACTTAAAGATTCAGTATTTGAGGCAATATGACGCTTTTTCATCCCTGTTCTCGAGCTAATCCATTCGTCAGAAGTTTCGACAATCTGACTAAGATGATCATTGGTTAGGATTGCTTTTGGTGCAGCCGAACCAATTCCTGTAATAGCTATACCTGCGCCTAATTTGCTCAATTTTCTTCTCCCTTGCTTACTTTTGGGGAAATTTCAATTTTGTTGATTGTTTGCTAATTTTAACGAAGTTAGAGAAAGTTTTTGCCTTTTAAGCTGGATTTTCTCTAACTAGCAGAAGCCGTTTTGGTTTTATTCTGCGCTTCTTCATGATGTTGTTCGTTGTATGCTGTAATTCTATCTAATACATGATTGTCGATCGCGTCGGTAGCTAGACGAATAGCATTAAAAATTGAAGGCGATCGAGAGCTACCATGACTGATAATACAAACTCCTGCGACACCAAACAATAAAGCACCACCATGCTCAGCATGATCGATTCTTTGTTTAATGTTACGCAAGTTTGGTTTTAACAATGCCGTTCCTATCTTACCCCGCAATCCTCTAGGAAGTTCTTCTCGAAGAATTTGGAGCATTACTTCTCCTACCGCTTCGGCAAATTTTAAGAGTACATTACCAACAAAACCATCACAAACTATTACATCAAAGTTACCAGAAAGAACATCTCTCCCTTCTGCATTACCCACAAAAGGAATTTGGGGATTTTCTTTGAGTAGTTGATGAGTTTTGACTGAGAGTTCATCTCCTTTGGAAGATTCTTCTCCAATGTTGATCAATCCTACTTTTGGCTCTTTAATGCCCAAAACGTATCTACTGTAAATTGTTCCCATTAAAGCAAACTGCTCTAGATATTTGGGTTTGCTATCTACATTTGCCCCCACATCTAGAACAATCACTGATTTTCCTGGCACAATTGTGGGAAACACTGCACCAATAGCTGGACGATCGATTCCTTTTAATCTGCCCAAACGGAGTAAAGCGGATGCCATTGCTGCTCCTGAGTGTCCTGCTGACACTACAGCTTCAGCTTTTTGCTGCTTTACCAAATTCATCGCCACATTAATCGACGCTTTTGGTTTACGCCTAATCCCTGTTAGGGCATCTTCTTCCATTGTTACTACCCCCTCGGCGGGGATAATCTCTATGCTTGGGTTATTTGTTGCCCCATGCTTTTGGAGAGAAGATTCTATTTGCTGACGATCGCCAACTAGTAAGATATCCACATCCAACTCTGCCGAAGCTTTGATAGCTCCAGCAACTATTTCATCTGGGGCATAGTCTCCCCCCATAGCGTCTACTGCAATCCTTGCGCGCGTTAATCCCATTGAGAAAATTTATAGAAGCCTTACAAATTTTAACAGTCTTCGAGAAATATCCCTAATATATTGCTTGTAGTTTGATGTAATTTAACTTAGTCGGGTTATAAATGGTCGTTAGTGGTTTGCCCGTACAGTTATTAATGAATTGAGCGAAGAGGAGATTATTTGAATGCTTGAGGTTATTAGCTTTGGTATCATTAGTTTTCTTGCCGAAATTTTTACTCGATCGCCAGTCGAGATAGAACAAATACAGTTATTAGCTTGGCAAAATACAGAGCTTTTTATTCTGCCCGATCTTACTCCCGATCCTGTAGCCGAAAAAATAGTTGACGATTATTTACAAGCTTTAACCGATCGGGGTATTAGTCCCACTCGACAGGGAGTTTGGATTCAATCAGATTGGCACAAACTAGTTGACCACAATGGGAATAGACTTAGATCGGCAGCCTCTCTAACCAAAATTGCCACTACTTTAGCAGCTTTATCCACTTACGGCGCAGATTACCAATTTGAAACAAAAATTTATGCTGTGGGAGAAATTAAAGAGGGAGTATTACAAGGTGATTTATTGGTAGAAGGCAATCACGATCCTTTTTTTGTTTGGGAAGAGGCGATCGCTCTTGGTAATACTTTACAAAAATTAGGAATTCGTAAAGTTACAGGCAAATTAATTGTTAATGATAAGTTCTATATGAACTACAAGTCTAAATCTTTAGTAGCAGGAGAATTACTCTTAAAAAGTTTAAACGAAAAAATGTGGTCAGCAGAGGTTGCCAGTCAATATCTTACTCTTCCTCTAGGTACTCTTCGTCCGCAAATTCAAATTGTTGGTGGAGTAGAGGTGGTAGAAGGAGCAGGGGAGCAGGGGAGCAGAGGAGCAGAGGAAGTAGGGGGAGCAGAGGGAGCAGAGGGAGTAGGGGAGCGGAGAATTAAGTTATTAGTTCGGCATCAATCTTTGCCTTTAGCGGAAATTCTTAGACAAATGAATATCTATAGCAACAATGAAATGGCTCAAATGCTAGCTGATGCTCTGGGTGGTGCAAGTAAGGTAATGAGTATTGCTGAGGAGTTTGCTTTTGTATCTTCGGGAGATATTTCCTTAATTAATGGTTCTGGTTTAGGAGAAGAAAACCGTATTGCTCCCTATGCTGTATGTCAAATGTTAATGGCGATCGATCGGTTGCTTAATTCCCATTCTCTCAATGTTGTAGATTTATTTCCTGTAGCTGATAGAGATTTGGTGGGAACTATGCAAAATCGCGCTATTCCTAAGGGTACAGCCGTAAAAACAGGCACTCTCGATCGAGTCAGTGCTTTAGCTGGAGTAATTCCTACTCGTGAGCGGGGAAATATTTGGTTTGCAATTATTAATAGTGGCAGCCAAACTGAGTTTCTCAGAAAGGAACAGGATCGATTAATCCAGCGTTTAGCTAACCATTGGCAATTAAATTCTCTTGATTTGACCAACTCTTCTAGTTCTTATTTAGGCGATCCTGCTCGTAATCAAGTCTTAAATTAGTCTCAAAATAATAACAGTTGGTCTAGGACGATCGCGCAGTGCCAGGCTTCGTCCGATCGCTATGTTAGAAAAAGCTTGAGGTGTAACCATTATTCAAGCTAAGGCAATTGTTCTGACTCTACGTCAAAGATCAGAGAAGGAGCAGTTGGAGTCACAGGCAATAGTCTTTGATATCCTACTATAAGCAAAGTTATTATTGTAGCTGTCAATGCTCTTTCTGCAAAACTTACAGAATCATTGCTTTTCCTTTCAATCATTGCCTTTTCCCCTAACTATAAGCAGGTGATATGCGATCAGGCGAAGCCTGGCACTGCGTGATCGCGCTTTGCGTGCCAGCTTCGCTGATCGCCAAAACCAAGAAAATTAAAGCTATTTATGCTTTTCCCCTCGTACTTAGATATAACTTTTTCTGGGGAGTCAATCATCAGTTATTTAGCTGAAATCAGAGTTTATTTCTCGGTAATATTACTGATCGAGCCTACATTTAGAGCTACTAACCCAGGGCAAAATCAAACTTATCAACCCTAATAAACCCCAAATACTACTAGGTTCAGGAACACGCTCTTTGTGTGGCAAAGTATCTATAGCACGTTGGGCTACTAAATCATGAACAGCACTGGTAGGATGGATATCGTCCCAAAATAGAAATTCATCTGGATTATCGCAAACACCATTAAACATAAATCCAGGTTGAAAGTTAAGCAGACAAGAATTATCTATATTAGTCAAACCAAATTGACTAGGTTCGCTAACAATTTCCCGAAAAAGAGAATTAGCATCGAGAGTTGTTAGTTCAATTCCAGGTAATGAGGTCTTTAAATTGTTTAGTTGTTGCTCTAAAAGTATATTATGTGCATCCGTCAAAATATTAAGCTGACTAGAAATAGAAATATCAGGAGAAAATCCATCCAAGAAATCTGCGAAAGGAGTTTCTCCTAAATCTGGTAAGTTAACTACTAAGAAATTTCTTGCCCCCACTTCATATAGGGATTCTACTGCTGATGATAAATTTCCTGTTACTTGTTCTGGTAAGTCTGTAATTGGTACGGTTAGGCTATCAGGATTAAAAAAGGCTTCATTATAATCATTTCCCCCTGCCCAGATAATATTGAGTGCGTCGGCATCGGCTGGCTGAATAGCTGTTAACTCTTGAAATGAATCAATTTGTTGCTGTAATCCAGGTAAGGCATCGCCCCCTACGTTAATAAATCCAGTCGTTGCACCACCAAAGGCAAAATTAACTCCCTCAGTGGGAATAGTCGTTCCTAATTCAGAAAATAAAATTGGATTTAAGTTGAATTTGTCTGCTAAGGTATCTACCCAAATTTCATCATTAGAAAAACGGCCCTCAAAATAGGGAGGACTAGGAGGTGCACTGGTCAAGTTAAATAAGTTACCAGTATCAACCAAGCTATCACCAAAAATATTAATTCCCGTAAAGCTGCTGGCTTCTGCTGATAAGGGCAACATCAAAGAGGAAATAGTAAATACTGTAGTAAAAATCTGCTTGTTCATCTTGCTTCTCGATAGAATTTTGGTACAGGTAAGTTTTTATGGTGAAAATAAATCAAAAAAGCGATTTTTTTTGCTAAAAAAAGCAAGATAATCCTATTTGACTACCAAAAAAGTTTTTATTATTTTTTCTTTTGAGTACAGAATTTCCCAGTATATAAGTTCTGCAAAACGTTTATACTACAGAAGTTTTGTACAATTTGAGATTGTTGGTTTATGCAAAAATTCTCAATATAAAGTACATTTTGAGATCAAAGAAAATCTCGCCAATGAACATAAATCCCTTAGTTTTGGACACATTGGCAGATCTATGCGTCTTAGTAACCTAACTGCAATGTCTACCTAAAAAGGGGTTGATATATTTGTCTTAGCAAAAGATTACAAGAGTTTAAACCATAGTTCTATAAAGATTTGATGTCGAAATTGTATAGTTCGACATTAAACAAAAATTAGAAAGTCAGAAGTCAGAAAATAGATTATAGTTTTGATTCTGTTTTTAACAAAGACTCATTTCCAAATATTGCTCATATCTTGTACACCTAATTTTTTCGACAAGCTCTTCATAATTAACTAAGGCATCTTTGATATTATCCTTCGTGATTTTTTTTATTTTCTCTGATGGTTTATAATAACAATCTACTCCGAGAAAGGAATAGATATCTTTTATAACTAAATCTGTTTGATTGTTTAAATCTTCGTAAGCAACTATATATTTATTTTTGAACTTTTGAAGCTCTTCATAATATTTCCTGTCTGCAATTTCTCGTTTGTTTATATAGTTAAAAGCTTGCTCAATATTGAGATTAAGCTTATCTAGTTCAAAAAAATTATCTTGATTAAGATTATTTGGCTTGTCCATACAAACTAAACGCATCTGATTTTGTTTAGAGATAGCAGCTTTTAAACGATTCTTTCTATATAAAAAAATCACCTTAATTGTGTCAGCATTTTCTAGTAAATATTCGTAAACATCAGGATACAAATCATACTGACCTTGATATTTAAACTTAAATCCATTGGCTTTCAAGTTTTTTTGATAAATATTATCTAGTTTGTCTCTAACAGTTTCTCTATCTGGGAATTGAGGTAGTCTAAATAAATTTTTATTAACTTTTTGGAGGCTAAAAATTTCTGATTCACAAGAAATATCAGGATGTTGATTAAGCAAACTAACCAAAAAAGTTGAACCACTACGTTCACTAAAAGATATAAAAAAGGATGTTTTGCTCCAGGGCTATTTCATGCTAGTTCCAATGCACCAAGAAATTAATTTCTTGGCTAAAATATCAAGTCCGTTTAAACGGACTTAAGGTATAAGACAGAGAATTTATTCTCTGGCTGGTGAGAATGAAATAGCCCTGGTTTTCCTCTTACCTGCTCTGTTGGCATATATCCTTGAGTACCAATCGAGATCGTCTGTGAAGTGATTAAACCATTAGTTTTTATCCGTGGAACAGAAATTTGCTTAACTGCCCCGAAGTCAATTAATATCAATCGATTATCTTTCTTTCGCCTCATCAAGTTACTCGGTTTGATATCGCGGTGAATAACTCCATAACTGTGAACAAATTCCAGAATCTGCAAGACATCTTTTAGCATTTGGATGACTTGGCTTTCAGACCAGCAGTGAAACAGTGGTAGTTCCAGGCTGAGGGTATGACCCTCAATCAACTCTTGTACTAGGTAGAATTCTTGATTTTCTTCAAAGTAAGCTAAAGATCGAGGAATTTGGTCATGCTGACCTAACTGTTCCAGTATTTCTGCTTCTTTGTGAAAAAGACGCTTAGCAGTAGATAAGAATTCAGGATAGTGACTTTGAGGCTTGAGGACTTTGACCACACATTTGGGGCGATTTGGTCGATGGTAGTCTTCCACTATGTAAGTTTTAGCTAATTGTCCTACTCCCAAGGCTTGTACAACTCGGTAGCGTTGTCCCAATAATCGATCTAACATTGTCTAAAAATTCCTGATTCTTTTGTTTTGTCTGAGACTTTTACTTCATAATTCTTCGGTAACTTGCTAATTCAGTCTTTAATACTTTAGGGTAAATTAAATAATTTTTAGATAAAATTTACTTGATACAAATATGTCGAATTGCTGTTTGTATTTTGATTTTTTTATCTTGTCTATGCTGAAATCAATTATTATTTCGCTATATTAAAATTCTCGGAGAGTGATGTAAGAGGGATAAATCAATAAATTTGGCGACAGTAGTCGATCGCTCTTCTTTGCGCCATACTACGGCGATCGCGGGTTGAGGAGTTGCTTCAATTAAAGATTTGTAAACAACTCCAGTACGTTGCAGATTTTGAATTGATTCAGGGACAATAGCAATACCTATTTCTGCAGAAACTAGACTAACAATAGTTTGCATCTGCGTCGCTTCTTGAACAATTTGGGGGCAAAAATTAGCTTGTTGACATAAACTAATAATGCGATCAAATAATTCTGGTGCTAAGTTACGAGGAAACAAAATAAAAGATTCTTCGGCTAAAGATTGACAAGAAATATTTTCTCGATCGGCTAAAGAATGGTTGGCTGGTAGAGCAACTACTAAAGTTTCCCATAAAACAATTTGAGAATTAAATTCTGGTTTATCTACAGGGGGACGAACAAAACCAATATCTAATCTTTCTTCTCTTAACCATTTTAATTGCTCTTTTGTTGTTAACTCTTTGAGTTGTAATTTTACCCCTGGTGCAAGAGTGCGAAACTTTCTGAGAATAGACGGAATAACATTATAAGCAGCAGAACTAACAAAGGCGATCGATAATTCTCCTTGTTCTCCCCGACTAATTTTTTGACCAGTAGATATTGCTTGTTCTAATTTTTGAAAAATTTGTTGAGTTTCTAGCAGAAAAGCCTTTCCTGCTTCAGTTAAGTTTACTTGTCTTTTCGTGCGCTCAAAAAGTTGAAAACCTAACTCGGTTTCGAGTTTCTGAATTTGTTGACTTAGTGGTGGTTGAGCAATATGTAGCTTAGCTGCTGCCTTACCGAAATGCAATTCTTCTGCTACTGCCATAAAGTAACGCAGGTGTCTTAATTCCATGATTTTTTATTAATACTTTTCGGATATTAATATTAGGATTTTGAATTGCTTGCCGATATCGAGCGGATAAACGTTCATTATCATTGTGCCAGTCTTCAAGATATATAACTTAAGTAAGTATTGGGCTGATTTCTTGGTCACTTTTTGTAATTATTCGATATTAACTAACTATAACTAAGATAATGAAACCAAAATCTTGGCAAGTAGGAATAATCTTAACTATTGGTGTGTTAGCTGTTTCTACTTCCGCCATTTTTATTCGTTTAGCCATGGAAACAGCAGGGAAACAAGGTGTAGATTTTAGCTTGTTTTTAGCTGCATCTCGTTTGGGTATGTCCGCGTTGATTTTACTGCCAACTTGGAGAAAGATCAAAACTACTAATATTAATAGTAAAGCCTATTATTATGCGATCGCAGCAGGGGTATGTTTGGCGGTACATTTTGCAACTTGGATTAGTTCTCTTGCTTTTACTTCCATTGCAGCATCAACTACTTTAGTAACGACTAATCCTATCTGGGTTGCTTTACTCTCTTGGTTTTGTTTTCGAGAAAGACTCAGTAGAAGAACTATTCTCGGGATATTTATCGCTTTAGTTGGAGCTATTTTGATTGCTTTAGGAGATGGCAATACAGAAAGCAGTTACAATAATCCACTTTTAGGCAATAGTTTGGCTTTAATTGGTTCTTGGACGGTTAGTTTTTATCTTCTTTTGGGTTCTCAGGCACAAAAGCAAGGATTGAGTATTAGCAATTATATCGCGATCGTCTACACTACAGCAGCAATAGCTCTGTTGCCTTTACCTATTTTTTTCGGTGATGGTTATCTTGGTTATCCCGATCGAGTATATGTTTATGTGTTATTAATGGCTATTTTCCCGCAATTAATCGGTCATACTAGTTTTAATTGGTCATTACGTTGGATATCTCCAACTTTTATTACTCTTGGTATTCTCTTCGAGCCTATTGTTGCTAGTTTATTAGGGTTTTTTATATTTGCAGAGATGCCTTCTATTTTTGTCTTAGTAGGAGGATCGATCGTGCTGAGTGGTGTTGCTATTGCTACTAGAGAAGTTCAGAATGAATAAAAAATTAAAAACCGATTGAGGGTGAGGGACAGCGAATTTTCTTCGCCATGTCCGATCATGCTGTTGACATACAGTACACCACCCTAACTGGTTACGAATTCAGGTATACTGTTAACTTCTAAAGCTGAACCATCAGGATTTTCTAGGACAAATCCTGCATCGCGAATCATGTCTAAATCTGCCCTAGCAGCTTGTCCTGCCGTGGTTAAATAATCACCAATAAAAATGGAGTTAGCGGGGTATAATCCTAAAGGTTGTAGCGATCGCAAATGGACTTCTCTACCTCCAGCAATTCTTATTTCTTGGGAAGGCAGAATTAAGCGGAATAAACAGAGAATTCTCAAACAGCGACGGGGATTAAGTTCATTCACTTCTGCTAAGGGAGTACCGGCAATGGGAATGAGAAAATTAAGAGGGACACTAGTTACTTTTAATTCTCTTAACGAGTAAGCCAAATCGATAATATCATCGTCGGATTCTCCCATACCTAAAATACCACCAGAACAAGTTGTAATCCCTGCTGCTTGTACATTCTTAATGGTGTTAACTCGATCGCTAAAAGTGTGAGTAGTGCAAATTTGGGGATGATGATTTTCTGAGGTGTTGAGGTTATGATTAACTCGATCGACTCCTGCTTCGGCTAGGCGATGGGTTTGAGATTCACTGAGTAATCCCAAGCAAGCACAAATTTTTAAATCGTGTTGAGTTTTAACCTGTTTAACTGCGTCTACCACACGGCTAAAAACTGACTCGGAAGGAGAACGTCCAGAAATAACAAAACAGAAAGTACCTGCTTTTAACTCCGCAGCGCGATTAGCAGCTTGTAAAATTTTGGCTTCTGCCATTAAAGGATACTTTTCAATCTCCGCAGTAGAGATTTTAGACTGGGAACAATAATGACAGTCTTCAGGACACAAACCACTTTGAGCATTGAGTAGAAAGTGCAGTCTAACTCGATTGCCCCAATAGTAACGGCGAACTTGATAAGCTGCTGCCAGTTGTTCTAATAATACTTCATCTGGCGCATTCAAGACTGCTTGAGCTAAAGGGCGATCGATTAATTCCCCAGCTAAGGAATTTTCTGCTAGTACACTCCAATTTGGTAACTTAGTCATTATGGTTCGTAAATCTTCTCTACTAGAGAACAAGTCTTTATTATTTCTACTATAGGCAGATTTTGTCTAGCCTAAAATTAAGTTAATTTATTTATTGTTACAAAAACCTTCTTAGTTAATTTCCAAGGATCTAATTGTTTTCCTAGCTGTTTTCAGAAATTTATAGTACTTCGACCTTTCAGCCATATAAGTTACTATATATGCCTGGTCATTATCGATCGTAAATATTTCTGCTTGTCTAATTTCAATCCCATCTATTTTACGAGAATAGACTATTTCTTTGGCTATTTGATTAGATAATCTTATTCTTTCTTGAGGAAAAACATTGATATCGTAGCCTGATTTGCTACTAATTCTATCAGTTAATATTTCAGCATATTCATCAAGATTATCAATATCATCTAATAAATTTTCTACTGTAATAAAAATTCTTTCTTGAAAAATATCAGATTCATTTTCTTTAGGAGAAGAGAACATAACTACTTCTCCCGTAATAGGGTCTTCTAATTGTCTGATAGCCCAAGATTTAGGATACTTAATAGTAATTTGGTAGTTAGTATTTGTATATTCAGCAAAACCGCGATACCTATTTTTATAAATACCCAGAATAAAGGTAATTAAAGCAGCAATAAAAGGTATGATTAACAATATCCACAGAATTATTTTGCGCTTTTTAAACCTAGACCTGGAGATTTGGGGTACTGATTCAAAATCTTCATGAGGAGGACTAACTAAAAAAGGAGGGGGTAAATAGACAACATTTTCTTCTCTCTCTAACTCTGTCAAAACCTCAACAGCAGATTGATAACGTTCCAGATAGTTTTGCTTGACCATTTTATTCAGAATGTTAGTCAATCTGGGACTAATTTTAGTTAGAGTGTGTTGGGTTTCATCTTCTTGGAGATTGATAGTAATATTATCTAATTCCAGTTTTTGCAAATTTACTCGATGGGGAGATTTAGAGGAAAGCGCATAAATAGCTGTTTTCCCTAAAGCATAAATATCACTGGTAAAGTTAGGTTTGCCCCCTTGTTGCTCTGGAGGCACATAACCAAGTTTACCAATAATTTGAGTAGTGGAATCTTCTGATTGAGCATTGACTTGGAGAGAAATTTGTTTTACTCCACTAAAATCAATTAGACACATTTTGTTGTCTTGGCGACGACGAATTAGATTAGAAGGCTGAATGTCTTGATGGATTACTCCCTGTTGATGAACAAAATCAAGAATTGTTAGTACATCTTGTAATAGCTGGATAGTCTCATTTTCGCTCAAAAGACCTTTTTCCACTATCTGTTCTACATTTTCTCCGTCAATAAATTCTTGAACCAAATAAAATTGCCAATTTTCCTCAAAATAGTCTAGCAATTGGGGAATTTGGGGATGTTTACCCAATCTTTTTAGCTTGACAGCTTCGGCAACGAAATACTTCTGTAGACTTTCCCACTGTTCAGATTGAGGGTTTAAGTTAGCATTGCTATGCTCAAATTGGATGATTTTGACTACACAATAAGTAGTAGGGGGTAAGTCTTTATCTTCAGCTAAATAAGTTGTACTAAAGCTGCTTCTCCCTAATTCTTGGACTATATGATATCTTTGTCGCAGTAGCTTGCCAATTATTGATTTCATTAATTATGAGTAAGGCGGAAAGTATTTAATTGTGAAAATAGGTTATATTGTTTGCATATATCCAGTATCTTCTGGTAAGCCCGATTGATGAGCAGCAGCAACAGCTAATCGATCGCATAATTCATTGTCTGGTATTCCTGCATGACCCTTAACCCAAACGAAATCGATTTGATGTTTATGGCATAAATTGAGCAATTCTTGCCAAAGATCGGGGTTTTTGGCTTTTTCTTTACTGTTTCTTTTCCAATTGTTCGCTTGCCAACGTTTTGCCCAACCTTTAGTCACTGCATCAACAATATATTTGGAGTCGCTGTGGAGGGTAACAGTAGATTTTGCTTCTAAGGTTTGCAAAGCTGCGATCGCTGCCATCATTTCCATGCGATTATTAGTAGTAAGGCGAAAGCCCCCAGAGATTTGTTTTCTCTCTTTACCATCGATAATAACTGCACCATAACCCCCTGCACCAGGATTACCAGTACAAGCACCATCGGTATAAATTGTAATTTTTTTGATTTCTTGAGACACAACAGTAATCCTAATTTAAGTTGTCAAAATCTTAAGGGGAAAATGCCATATTAACTTATAACTTAAGTTTATTTAATAGTCCAAAATCTTATGTTTTCCTGCTGAATCGAATTGTACTTATTTTCTACAGCTACAGTGGCGATAAAATTAGGAGCAGGATTAAAACTGTGAACTAACCAGTCAGCAGCTTGTTGAGAGTTACCAGCAACAGCAGCTAACCCTATCGGCTTATCATCTGCAAAAAAAACTTGTGTCCCATCAAGAGAACCAGATAAACCTTCTCCTGTAGCTTTAAGATAGGCTTCTTTGATTGTCCAAATATGCAGAAACAACTCTTGTTGTCTATTTTCTTCTAAGCTAGAGATGAACTCATATTCTGGTGGGGCAAAAAAACGACGAGCAATTTGAACAGTATCATTAGAACGACGAAGAAGATATTCTAAATCGATACCAACTCTATTTTGATGAGTAAAAGCATATAAAGCCAGATTGTGGGAATGGGATACATTAAAGTTTAAATTGTCTGGGTTGTAATGATTGGACAAACTAGGTTTACCGCGATCGCTATACTCAAATTGAATGTTTTCTGGTGAAATATTGAGATAATTAGCTAAAAGTTGTCTTAAACTTCCTCTAGCTACTATAAAACGCCTTCTGTGTTCTTCAAAACGAAATCTATTTGCTTTTTCTTTTTCATCTTGAGAGAGAATTCTATTTAATTCTTCAGTTTCTTGTACAGATAAGTCTAAATTGGCATACCAGATATGCACTTTGTCAGATGTTAGATACGGCTTACTAGAAGGTGTTTTCCAGTGTTGCACCAAATTAACTTCAGGCACTTGCGAATGACTATTTTGGATTATTCACCATAATTATAGAAGATCGATCGTTGCTATCCTCTGTAGTGATTAGCTCATCATTAAACAAAAAATTCGTATTGGACTAAATCAATAATTCCAATAGCAGTTCCCAAAACTGGAGTTTAGCTGATTCAGAGACAAGATCGTTAAAATAAATCTAGTCAAACTGGTTAACATTCCGTGTAATGCGACAAATACCAACAGTTAAAAGTACTTCTGGTTTACTCCTATTTATCCGTCGGCTAAATGCTATTTTGCGTCCTATAAATTTTATGGAAGAACGCAAAAGAAAATATGGAGATTTTTATCAGATTACCTTCAAAAATTCTCCCTCAACTATTATGGTTAGTAATCCTCAAGCGATCGAAGATATTTTTACTGCATCACCAGATAAAGTTGAAGTAGGTAGAGGAAATAAAGGTTTAAGTTTCTTAGTTGGAGATAATTCTTTACTTTTATTAGATGGGAAAGCCCATAAAAATCGCCGACGCTTACTAATGCCTTCTTTTCATGGAGAATCATTGCAAGAATGTAGCCATAAGATAGTTACTATAACAAAAAAAGTATGCGATCGCTGGCAGATAAATAAACCTTTTAAAGTTCGTCCCTATATGCAAGAAATTACTTTGCGAGTAATTTTAAACGTCGTATTTGGGATAGATTCAGGGGCAAAATATGAAAGGTTAAGAGAATTACTAACTAAACTTTTAGAAACATTTAATTCTCCTTTAAGTTCTAGTTTAATCTTTTTTCCTGTGCTGCAAAAAGATTGGGGTAAATTTAGTCCTTGGGGTCGTTTTCTTCTGTTAAAAGAAGAAATTAGACAGTTGATTTATGAAGAGATCGAAGAAAGACGCAGTTTCCTAGCTTCAGGAACATCAGAACATCGAGATATTTTCAGTTTATTATTATTAACCAAAGACGAAAATGGCGAGGGAATGACTGATGAAGAATTGCACGATGAATTATTAACTTTATTATTTGCTGGACACGAAACTACTGCTTCAGCTTTAGCTTGGCTTTTTTATTGGATTCATTATCTTCCAGAAGTCGAAGATAAATTACGCTTTGAATTAGATTCTCTTGGGGAAAATCCAGATTACAAAGAAATAAATAATTTAGCTTATTTAGATGCGGTAATTTCAGAAACTCTGAGAATTTATCCGATTGTATCTGGTGCTTTTGGTCGTAGGATTATCAAACCCATGTCAATCATGGGATATAATTTTGAACCTAAGATTGACTTTTTTATTTCTATTTATTCTCTTCACCATAGGGAAGATTTGTACCCAAATTCAAAACAATTCAAACCAGAAAGATTTTTACAAAAAACCTATTCTCCTTACGAATATATTCCTTTTGGTGGAGGGAATCGTCGTTGTTTAGGGTCGGCTTTGGCATTACTAGAAATGAAATTGGTCATAGCTACAGTTTTATCCCGTTTTCAGTTAGAATTGGTTAGCAAACGTCCAATGTTGCCAGTACGTCGAGGCTTAACTATTGCTCCTCCTGCTTCTTTTAAAATAAAGGTAAAGAGTAAGATAGGATAATTGTTGATTGAGGGCTGATGTGCAAAGTAATTCTTAAGGAGTGATTAAAATCTGAATAAGTAGCATGACTTTATCTTCAACTTGTTTTTAATTATCAAATTAAAAACAAGTTGAAGAAGTAATTGCTCTAAATTCTAGTTAATAAATCTATTCTTCCATCAGCTTTCTCTTCTCTTCTATGTAGTTTTTTATTAATTCTGCTACTTTTTCTTTCACAGATTTTCCCTCTACAGCACATAAGCCTTCAAAGGCTTTGATTCCCATTTTTGTAAGAGGAAGAGAAAAATTATTTTTCTGCGATGGATTACTTAATTTTTCCTCTGTTAATCCCATAAAATCTTTCATCTTTTTACTAAATAATAGAAAATCATCTTCAATTAAACTCATAATATTCTTGTCCAATTCATATATCTATATTTTTATTTTTTCCCCTATACAGACAGGTAAACTAACAAAGAATAATAAAGTTTTGTGAATGAAGTAAACTAGCTTGTACAATACCCACTTTAGTTAAGAGGAGGTCTGAGAAGTATATAATGTTAATGAAGCGTTGGTTGTCATCTCAAGTTAGCTGTAGCGTAACCCAACAAAATCTTATCCTGTGTTGGGTTTCATTCTTCAACCCAACCTACAATTTAAAACTACTGCTTAATCTCAACTAGCAAATTAAATGCGTAACAATTTATCTCCTCAACTTATTGCTTTAGGAACATATCTCGCAGGAGAATTTGATAATCAGCAACAAGCATTAGCTGAACCTGCTTGGTATGTTCATTTACGTCTGTGGAAAAGACCAGTATCTTTATTTACAGAAGACAGTATTACTCTATTTGCCGAACAAGCTAGTGTAATTAATTTAGATCAACCCTATCGTCCTCGCATATTTCGCCTGAGACAAAATGAAACAAACTCTCAACAACTTCAAGTTGACTACTATATGTTCAAAGATATTTCTGCAGTGAAAGGTGGTGGACGTAATCCTGATTTATTACAACAAATAACTACAGAACAAATCGAATTTTTGCCCAATTGTAGTTTATATATTAGAGTGGAACAGCTTGCTACTGGCTCTTGTTTTGAAACCTTTTCTATCCACGATCGACCTTGCACTTTTACTTATAAAAATAATACCTATCAGGTTTCTTTAGGCTTTAAAGTAACCGAAAAAGAGCTACAAACCTATGATAAAGGAATCGATCGCCAAACAGGACAGGCTATTTGGGGTGCTTTGATGGGTCCTTATCGTTTTACTAAGCTACAAGATTTCTCTGGGGAAATTGATAAAAATTGATAATGGACAATGGACAATGGACAATGGACAATGGACACTTTACAAAGTCCCTAACGTCAGTAATAGTTTATTTGTCAAAAAAGTGATTTCAGTAAAAATCTCTAGTATTTTTACTAGTTGTTCTGGGCATAATTAATTATAGATCTTTCTAAGATTTCAATGATGATCGATCTGGCTAAATAATAATTACTTTGATGTTAACGATAGTTGTTCGATCGCGTCTAAAAATTTTAGGAATATGGTGTAATGCATAGACTCAATGAACTTAGTTTCAACTAAAATTATTGTCCCTCAACATATAGAATATTTTATTGTCGATCGAGATCTATCTATTCTTGAATATTCTGCCAATATATCTCGTTTTTTCTCTCTAGATAAAAGTTTCAGTACAGGTCAAGATATTAGAGAGATATTACCAGAATTAAGCAGCTATCAACCAGTAATCAAACAAATTTTAGCAGGCGAACAAAAATATTTTTCTCTGCCCACAATAAATTTCAATTCTGAAGATAAGCAATTTAGCAACTCAGAATCATCCTCTTGTTCAGAACTATATTTCACTATTCATCTGAACTCATATCAAGTAGACAACAATAATTGTCTAGTTATTTTTTTAGAAGAAATTACCAATCAAAAATATTTAATACAATCTTTTAATCATAAAATTGACGAATATAATTTACTGCATGATGTTAGTGTACTTTCTAAGCAATTAGCCCAGTCTAATTATTTTTATGAGCGTATTTTTACTTCTATAACAGAAGCTTTAATTATTACTAGTAATACTGGTATTATTCAACAAATCAATCAATCTACAATTAATTTGCTTGGTTATAGTCAAGAAGATTTGGTCGATCGCTCTATTAATAAAATTATTGCCGACCCTAACTTTTTATTATCGGAAATTCAGCAATATCTTTTGGCACAGGGAGAATTACTCAAAAACATTGAGGTTATTTGTCAAACTAAACAAGGACTCACTAAAATAATATCCTTTAGTTGTTCTCAGACAACAATAGACAATGATGATATTAAATTAATTTATATTGGTCGAGATATAACTAATCTTAAGCACTATCAACAACGTCAAACTGTTCAGTCCTCTGTGAGTAAAATACTAGCTAATTCTCAAGACTTTACTCAGGCTGCCCCCAAAATATTACAAGTAATTTGCGAGAATTTAAACTTGATGGTGGGAGAAATATGGATAGCACAAGATATTACAGCAAAACAAAAACTGAAATGTGAAGCGATTTGGACTAAAAATCCATCTCAATTTAATAAATTTATTCAAATTACGCAAACCAGTGATTATGAAATAAAAGCAGATATTGTTGGTAAGATTTGGTTGAAAAATTCTTTTTGCTGGTACAATAATTGCTCAAAAGAATTTAATTTTGCTCGTCAAAATATAGCATGGGAATTAGGTTTAAAGGGAGGATTCGGTTTTACAGTGCCAGGTGATAATAACATTTTGGCTGTAATAAACTTCTTTGTAAAAACAAGCATAAAACCAAACAAAAATTTGGCTGATTTAATGTTAACGATCGCTAATCAGCTTGGTCAGTTCATCCAACGAAAACAAGCAGAAACAGCATTAAGATATCAACAAGAAGAAACTGAGAAACTCCTCCTAAATATTTTACCCAAAATGATTGCTCAGCAATTAAAAAACCAAAATAGAACTATTGCCGATCACTTTGAGTCAGTTACGATTTTATTTGCCGATTTAGTAGATTTTACTAGTTTATTTTCGCAACTACCGCCGATCGAAATTGTCGAAATTCTCAACGAGATTTTTTCAGAATTCGATCGCATAAGCACTAAATATGGGTTAGAAAAAATTAAAATTATTGGTGATGCCTATATGATAGTAGGTGGATTACCTGAAGCAAGAGACGATCATGCTGAAGCGATCGCTGAAATGGCACTAGATATGCAACAAGCGATCGCCCAATTTAACTTAGAAACAGATAAAACTTTAAGTATTCGTATCGGCATTAATACAGGGGAAGTAGTAGCAGGAGTAATCGGCACCAAAAAATTCACCTACGATCTTTGGGGAGATGCAGTTAATATAGCCTATCGGATGGAGTCTCATGGTGTACCCAATAGCATTCAAGTTACTGCCTCTACTTATCAACTTTTAAAAGATAAATATACTTTCCAGCCAAGAGGAACGATTGAAGTAAAGGGAAGAGGGGAAATGTCTACTTACTTTTTAGTTGGGAGAAATTCAACAATTGACAATGAATAATGGACAATGGACAATCATTTTTGAAATGTAGGTTGGATTAGTTTGTCCCCAACTTGTCCCCACATCTGCACTGATCTTTGGTAATTCTCATGCTGCTTTTGCCTTAACTTTGAACTGGAGTTATTCTGGTGCTGGCATAGAAGCTAAGGGGATTTTCCTCACTGAAGATACTCCCGATAATTTAGGGTTTTACTTGATTACTGACATTAGAAGTGATTATTGCAGGTATTAAACTGCTGGAGGAAAGGGAAAAGATTTATCAAGGTAGGTTTGAGGAATTGAAGCGGGAAATTGCGATCGCGGTTGAAGCTTCCGAACGTGGGGAAGTTATTGATGGGGAGATAGTTTTTCGTCAACTAGAGCAGAAATTACGAGTTGTTAGTGGTTATCAAGATTTGGATGCGCTTTTTATTTTTAATGAAGACTCGTAACGGGTGAGCGAAAAAATGATTTAGAATTATGAATGATAGTCAATTTCAGTAAATAAACATGCATCCCCTACTAAAGGTCGATATGGCACAATTGAGTGTATCCGAGCGAATACAACTAGCTGAGGATCTATGGGATAGTGTTGTTGCTGAAAGTAATACAGATGAATTTCCTTTGAGCGAAGGTCAAAAACAAGAATTAGATAGACGTTTAGAAATGTATCACCAAAACCCTAGTCAAGGTTCAACCTGGGAAGAGGTTAAGCAAAAACTGGGTTTTGATCAATGATTTATCAGTTAATTATTAGCCCAGAAGCAGAACTTGATATCCAAGATGCTTTTGAGTGGTACGAACAAGCTAGTTCTGGATTAGGTTCTGAATTTGTGCGTGCTGTTGATAGCTGTTTTGCGTTAATCGGACGCAACCCTTTAGCTTACCCCGTAAGGTGTATCAGCAAGTGCGAAGAGCGTTGATACGTCGTTTTCCTTATAGTGTAATGTATGTTGTGGAAGAAGATGTAATTACTATAATCGCTTGCTTTCACGTTAAACGCGATCCAAAAAAATGGCAAAATCGAAATATTTGAAATTAAAATACGATCAATAGTAACAGAAAGTATCCATGTTAGAAACATCACCCGATCTTGAAAACATCAGAAAATTAGCTCGACAACTACCAGAAAAAATTCCCTATTTGAAAATGCTAGTTTTGTTTGGTTCAAGAGCAAAAGGTAATGCTAACAATCGTAGCGACTGGGATTTTGCAGTTTTATGGGATAACAAACAAGAGAATAATGATACAAAGGCTTGGGGTAGATTTGATTTACCAATGCTGCTGGGAGAAATATTAGGTATTAACCCTGAGAAAATCGATATAGTCGAACTAAATCATTGCTCTTGGTTAATTTCTCATTTTGTTGCTCGCGATGGTATTTTGATTTTTGAAAAAGACCCTTATGGTTTTGAATATTTCCGCTTAACATGCTTAAAACCAGAATCGGAACTAAAAAAATTCCGTGAAGAACAATATAAGTTGATTGCGATCGATTTAAATAATTGGTCAAAATCAACATGAGTAATATAGACTCTGAGATTGTTTTGGCTAGGTTAAGTTTAATTGCCAAGTATTATAATACTCTGGAACAGTTTTCTAATATTAGCCTTGATGATTATCTTGCTGATTATAATAAGCAACTAATTGTAGAAAGACTATTGCAATTAATAATTCAAGCTGCAATAGATATCAATTACCATATTTTATCTAGACTGCAACCAGGTAATGTGGTAAGTAATTTTGAAGCATTTATAGAACTTGCTAAATATGGTGTCTTAACTGAAGATTTAGCTAAACAATTAGCACCATCAGCAGGATTAAGAAATCGTTTGGTTCATGAATACGATGATATAGATTCTAATCAAGTATATAAAGCAATTTCTTTTGCGCTACAACAATATCCTCTGTATGTGAACCAAATCAATAATTATTTGATTTCCTCAGAAGAATAAAATTTTCAGTTAAAACATCAATCATCTCCGCTGGTTTGCTGTTGCTGTGCGCGTAAATTTTCCAAATTTCTCCGATATTTCACTGTATCTGGATGATCTGACCCAAAAAACCGCTCTAAAATTTCCAATGCTTGGAGATAAAGGGATTCTGCTTCTTTGTACTTTCCTTGGTGGTCGTAGAGTAAACCTAAAGCGTTCAAACTGGTTGCGGTGGCGGGATGATTTACTCCCAGTTGCTGTTTTCTAATATTCAATGCTTGGGTTAAAAGAAGTTCTGCTTCATTGTACTTTCCTTGGTCTGTGTAAAATTCACCTAAATTGTTCAAACCTAATGCTGTTCTGGGATGATTTACTCCGAGTTGCTGTTTCCTGATGTCCAAAGCTTGTCGATAAAGGGGTTCGGCTTCCTCGTACTTTCCTTGGTCTTTGTAGAGAATAGCTAAATTGTTCAAACTGCTTGCAGTGTCGGGATGATTTACTCCGAGTTGCTGTTTCCTGATGTCCAAAGCTTGTCGATAAAGGGGTTCGGCTTCCTCGTACTTTCCTTGGTCTTTGTAGAGAATAGCTAAATTGTTCAAACTGCTTGCAGTGTCGGGATGAT
>JASJDI010000086.1 GCA_030065155.1 Xenococcaceae cyanobacterium MO_188.B29 | reverse complement strand
TATTTGCCTGTTCTTGATGATGACCTGAGCAAGGTTTAAGAACTTGAATGGCGATATGTAAAGCAGAGTGTTGTCTCTAGGAAGCAATCTTGATTATTAATATAGAGTGAGAATGTGAGGATTTTGTGGATTATATAGCTAAATTTCGATTTTTAGTTGTTTACGTAGGTAAATCATCCTAAAAATTCCTATTTGCTTGCTTAAAATGTGCTAAATAAAAAAATATCCCCCAAATGAATACATCTGGAGGAAGGTTTCTATCTGCCAGTTCTTGATGATGACCTGAGCAAGGTTTTAGAACTTAAATGGCGATATATAAAGCAGAGTGTTGTCTCTAGGAAGCAATCTAGTTATTAAATATAGATAAAGAATGTGAGGATTTTGTGGATTGAATGTATTTTTTTGATAACTAATGTAATTCTCAGATGATTGTAGTTGAAACGGACAAGCACAAGGATGGCGGTTACGAGTTAAAAATTTATAGTTTAGATTAGAATCGTACCCACTAATACCATTTCGATTTAAGTTGGCTACAGATGATTGACCCGGAGACACGAAGACGAGGGGAGCGATGTGTAGCATCAATTTTGGGAATTGGGATAAAACGAAGAGTAAGAGGAAAGCGATCGCTCTTTTGAAAATATTTACTCAATTCATCTAAGTCTATGTACCTAATTTCTTGACGATTTTCTCAAAACCATTTGCTAATAATTCCTTATTTTGTCCTAATACCTTCATAGCCAATAATTGTTTCATGGACTTGTTCTCGGGGATAACTTTGAAACTTTCCTTTCAATATACTTGTCCGCTCCAGATAAGTCTGCAGCTCATCAATTAATACAGTTAGGTGGGGTGGTTTGTTACGATAAAAAGCTATTAAACTAACATTATGTATAAAGTAACTAGAAGGAGAAGACATTAAACATTTATGCAAGTTAAAAACTAGTTGTTAGAAGTTAACCTAAGCAAGGTTAATTAATATCAAGTACAATTCAGAAGTCGTACTACCCACGAAGGACTGAAATAAAAATTAAAGTCATGGAACAAATACTTAATATTATTAGCTTATTACCTCCTTTTTTGATTTTTTTAACTATAATTCTAGTTATCTTACCAACCATATACACTCTTCTGTTACGCTATAATCTTTATCAATATTTAAATGACATAAATCAGTTTACCAATAAATTTTTGAAGGGACATCGACAAGAAGAATATCCAGCAATTATTCATAAGCTAAATCAAAGAATACAAGAAAATAGTGGTAACTTAGAACAAATTAATACACTAGCAATAATTGAGGGAATTTATAGCCAAGAAAAATTTAAATTTTGGGGAAAAAGTTTCAACTGTGAATCGATCAATTATTTCGGTCGTATTTTGCCTAATCTCCTACTTTCTTTTGGATTACTAGGAACTTTTTTGGGTATAACCATCAATTTAACTCATCTGAGTCAAACTATTACACAAGTTGACATTAATGATGTCCGTAGTTTAGTAGAACAATTAAATCAACCTCTACAAGGAATGGGAATTGCCTTTATCACCAGTTTAATTGCTATTGCTTGTAGTGCTTTGCTCACAGTAGTAAATACTATTTGGAATACTAATTTAGCTAAATCAGAGTTACTTAGCCTACTAGAAGACTATGTTGACAATATTTATTTAGCACAAATAAAATCTCCCCATCCGATGGAAAAAGCTCTCGATCGCCTAAATCAAGACTTTAGTAATATGCTCTATAGATTGGGAGATACCGTGGAAGAATCGATTAATAATGCTTTTGCCAGAATTGAAAAGAGTGCTTATATATTTCAACAAGCTGCCAATACCATAGAACATAGTCGTTTTCCTGAAAAGCTATCTTCCGCCACTACTGATTTATCGATCGCCCAAAATCAGTTTTCTCAATCTTCTTTAGTGCTGAAAAAGTCCACTCAATCTTTTGAACATAGTTTAAATTCGATCGAAAATATCGCTCGACAATTATTAGATATTAATCAAACAATTAGCGACCTTCAGAATCAATATACTAGCCTCATAAAAACTAACCAGGAGAAAAATATAGTTGAGTCAGCTAGCTTAAAAGAAATTCAACAGGAATTAGCTAAACTTGTAGAACGTCTTCAGTCAATTTAATTAGATAAAAATAGATGTAATTATGCGTAAATATAGGCACGGACAGAAGCAAGAATTAGCAGAAGACTTAAATGTATGGCCATCTTTTACTGATTTAATGGCTAATGCTTTTATGATTATCAGTCTATTTTTGTTACTAGCACTATTTAAATCTCTATTTCTAAAATCAGCCTTTGAAGAAAGTGAATCGAATCTGAGTGAAAGCGAACAACAAATCCAATTGCTACAAGAGCAATTAGCAACTTTAGAAAGTAATTTAGGAGAAAGCACGGATATAGTAAGACAACTTAAACAAGGGTCGTCTCGACTACAATTACTATTAGAGCGGAATAAGAGATTATTGCGCCAAAGTAATAGTAGAGTAAATTTATTAGAAACACAAATACAACAAAGTAATAGTCAAGTAAATATCTTAGAATCGGAAGTAGAACGCTTAAAATCTGCTCCTCCTGTGGTCATAATTCAAGATTCAGGAGAATATCAATTTTCTTCTGGTAGTGCAGAATTACCAGCAGGTTTAGAAAGCTATATTACCGAAGATTTAGTTAAACGAATTGAAGAAATTAGTCAAACCAGAAATCTGTATGTTGTCGAAATTATTGGTCATACAGATGGTCAAGTTAATGTTAATAGTAATAGTAATTTAGATCGACAATTAGAAGCTGTGGCAAATGGCGATCGAGCGATAAGTAGTCTTAGTGCTGGTTCTAATGCCGATCTTGGACTTATGCGGGCTTTAGAAGTAGTAAAAAAACTACAAGAAATGCAGCAAAAAGGACGTTTGCAAGGAGTCCAATTTAGAGCTTATTCTGCTGCTCAATTACTTTTACCTTCGGGTGAATTTTCTACTGTTAGTCGTGAACCTGATGCGGGAAGAAGAAGAATTGAAATTCGTTTTTCTCCTCTAGGAAAAGCAGAAACTATTAGATAAGATGGTATTTTTGTCGAGCGATTTTAGATAGTATATATGTGCTATCTTTCTGGGAAAATAAAGTACATATGAATTAATTAATGGTCATTAATAAAATACTATGGCTTCTTTTGTTCTGAGAAAGAAATTAAATATTAATAAATAAGAATAATTAGTGACATTTCCCTAGTAATTAAAGTTATAATTCGCCCGACAACTGCCATAAAAAATTTAAAGTCAGGGACTTATGTCTGCTCTACCAAAGCCATCTACTTATACTTACCCTACCCCTTCTAAACACTATCCTTCCAAACAAAAAAGTTTACGCCATAAAACCAAACAATCTCATTCAGAGAAAAGAGCTAACGAGCACAGTTCCCCAATATCTCAATTTCCTCCAGTTCCACCTCTACCAGCAAAATTAAAAGCTCTGCTACTGTTGCAAAAAAGTTCTCTGGGTTTAGCCTTTGTTCTCATAGCCTCCAGCATCGCAGTTTATATTTCTACAGTTCGCATTCCCGAACTTTGGAGCCAAAAATACCAAGATTTGGAGACACTTCAACGCCAAGAGAGAGAACTAGTAGCTACCAATGAATCACTAAAACATAAACTAGCGCAACAAGCTCAACAGGAAGATAGCAATCTTGTTTTAATTAACTCAAACAATACTCTTTTTATTACTCCAGCTTCCCTATCTTCATCTAATTCAAACCATTCTCAACCAAAATTAAAGCAGAGTAATCTGAATAAGATTCCGATGGGATATTAGTGCCTCAGTGCAAGCAATTTCGGTGAGATTGAGTGGCGAGTAGTAAGTAGCAAGTTACTGATATGGCAAAACCCCAATTAAGAAAGTCATTACGGAAAACGAAATATAATTCTGCTTCGAGCGATCGCTTGAAGCTGAAGAATTCTACAAATAAGGGATTACTAGCTAAACAATCTTTTGTAATCAGACTATTATTAGTATGGGGAATACTGGTTATGTCTGCTTTAGGATTGGCAGGTAGATTGTATTACCTACAGATTGTCAATCCTACAATTGTCTACAAACAAGCACCTAAAGGCAAAACTCTTAGGCAGATTGCTCACGATCAGCAATCAAGAAGACTACGCTTTTATATGCCTCGCCGTCAGATTATCGATCGCCAAGGCAATGTTTTAGCCGTCGATAGGATCACTTATGAACTATATGCTCACCCTTATTTATTTAAAAGAAATTTAGATACAGTTCCTCCTCAAGAAGTTGCCGAACAACTAGCAGCAATTTTAGAAGACAAAACCTCCGCAGAATTACTCCAGCAGTTTAGTAAAAGGGATCGGGGCATTCGCATAGCCAAAAATTTGCCAGAATCTGCCAAAGAAAAAATTGCCAAATTGAGAATAGATGGTTTAGATTTGACCCAAAATTATAGTCGCTTTTATCCCTATGAAGAAACTAGTGCAGAAGTGGTAGGTTATGTAAATCGCGATCGCAAACCTCGTCCCCAAGCAGGAGTTGAATTTAGTCAGCAAAAATTATTAGAACGTCCTGAATTAAGTTGGTTGATGAAGCGTAGTTTTATGCTTTTTCAAGGAAAAAATCGCTCGGTTTTTTATCCAGGAGAATTAAAAAATGTCAAAAAAATGCTTAAATTTGACGATTTAAGCTTACAGTTAACCATCGATTTGCGCTTGCAACAAGCTGCTCGTACTGCCTTAAAAGAGCAAATGGAGCAGTATAAAGCTAAAAGAGGCGCAGTAATAGTAATGGATGTTAGAGATGGTTCGATCGCTGCCCTAGTTAACGAACCGACTTATAATCCCAATTTTTACGAGCAATATAATCTAGAACTCTTTAAAAATTGGGCAATTACCGATCTTTATGAACCAGGTTCTACCTTTAAACCCATTAACGTGGCGATCGCTCTTGATGCTGGGGTAATTAAACCCACTGATGTCTTTGAAGATACGGGGAAAATTAAGGTTGATGGTTGGGAAATCCGCAACCATGACTACACCACCAAAGGGGCGCACGGTACGCTTACTCTAGCAGAAATTCTGCAACGCTCTAGCAATGTGAGCATGATTAAAATTATTAACCGTATGGATCGCCGTGATTACTATCGTCGCTTGCAACAATTGGGATTACAGGAAAAACTAGAATTCGATCTTCCTGGTTATGCTCCAGGACATTTGAAAAATGAAATAGAATTTAGCGTAAAATCTATTGAAGCTGCGACAGCTTCTTTTGGTCAAGGTTTTTCTCTCACTCCCCTAAAATTAATTCAATTACACAGCGCGATCGCTAATGGTGGTAAATTAGTTACGCCCCATGTAGTTAAAGGATTGGCAGACTTTGAAGGTTATCTTCATTGGCAACCCTCTTTTGAAAGTAAGCAAATTTTTTCTCCTCAAACCACTAACTCTGTTCTGGAAATGATGGAAACAGTGGTAGAAGACGGTAGTGGTAAAGCTTCTAAAGTTTCTGGCTATCGTATTGCAGGTAAAACAGGAACAGCACAAAAAGTTAGTGGTGGTAGTAGCGGTTATGATGAAACAGCTAAAATTACCAGTTTTGTAGGGATTTTCCCTGTAGAGTCTCCTCGCTATGCTATCTTAGCAGTAGTAGATGAACCCCACGGAGAACACACTTACGGCTCAACAGTAGCTGCCCCTATTGTCGGTTCAGTAATTGAATCTTTAATCGCGATCGAAGGAATTGCACCTTTTAATGTAGAGAGTAGGGAGTAGGGAGTAGGGAGTAATGAGTAATGAGTAATGAGTAGTGAGTAATGAGTAATGAGTAGTGAGTAGCCGATCGCTATTGACTGTTTACTATTGACTGTTTACTGTTAACTGATAACTGTTAACTGAAGTCTAATGTCATTAATTACAGGTACTACCAAACTATTAGGGGTAATCGGCGATCCCGTTAAGCATTCTCTTTCACCCCTAATGCACAATCGCGCTATTGAAGAATTAGGGCTTGATTATATCTATCTTCCTCTACCAGTTACTCAAGGAAATTTGGCAAAAGCGATCGCGGGATTTGAGGCGATTTCCTTAGTAGGGTTTAATATTACTATTCCCCATAAACAAGCCATTATTCCCTATCTGGCAGAAGTAACCCCGACAGTGCATATGGTGGGGGCAGTTAATACGGTGTGGCGTACAGAGACAGGTTGGAAAGGAACTAATACTGATGTAGCAGGATTTATTGCTCCACTGCAAACTTTAAACCAAGATTGGAGTAAGATCGCTCCCGTAATTTTAGGGAATGGTGGTGCAGCAAGAGCCGTAGTGATTGGTTTAGTTGAATTAGGCTGTCCTCAAATTCATGTTGTGGGGCGTAATCAGAATAAACTAGATAAATTTAGTCAAAGTTGGCAAAGTAATTTTCAAATAAGCTCAATCCTCCAGACTCATCTTTGGGAGAAATTAAACACTTTAATTCCTGATACCAAATTATTAGTTAATACTACTCCTGTAGGGATGTCTCCTCAGATAGAAAATTCCCCTGTAGATGCTAGCTTAATGGCAAAATTATCCCCTGGAGCGATCGCTTACGATCTTATTTATACTCCTAATCCGACTAAGTTTCTGCAATTAGCAAAAGAGCAAGGTGCCATTGCCATCGATGGATTAGAAATGTTAGTGCAACAGGGTGCAGCAGCTTTAAAAATTTGGTTAAATCAGCCAGTACCGATCGAGACAATGCGAGAATCTCTTCGAGTATATCTAAACCTCTAATTCTTTTTTTTACTAGGCAGAGTAATATGTACAGAAGTATATTTACCTGGAGTACTTTCGATCGCAAGATTTCCACCATGAAGTTCTACCAGTAGCTTGGCAATAGTTAATCCTAATCCAGAACCTTTTTGTTCGTACATATGACGTTCAAACTGGACATATGCCCCCAATTGGTTAATTTGAGCTACACTCATCCCTCTGCCACGATCGTGGATAGATAGGTGAAAGCCACGATCATCCTGGTTACTGGCAACTTTAACCAGAGTTCTCGCTCGAGAAAACTTAAAAGCATTATCAAGGATCTCTTCGAGAATTTTTTTGATTTTTGATGAAGAAATAGATACTGATGCAGAACACAAATCTAGACGTAAATCGTATTCTCGCTCGAATTCTTTGGCTTTTTGTAAAGCAGTAGTTGCAATTAGTTCTTCTGTTTCAGCTTCTTCCTTAAGCTGTTGCAACATTTTAAATCTTTTTGGATTACTTTCTATTTGCACTAACTTGGCATAAAGTAAAAAGTTTTGAGTTAATCTATGCAAATTTTTACCAGAAAAATATATTTTTTCTAGTAATTCTAAAGCTTCATTTTTATCTGTAGTGTCAAAATCTTCCATCAACAATCTAGACAAACTGATAATACTGTTGAGAGGAATCTGAAATTCTTGAGGAAGAGAATTAGCAATACTATTACGTAGCTGATCTAGTTGTTGTTGTGATTTTCTTTCAACTGCTACTTGCTTAACTATGCGGGTTGTAACTGCTCCTAACAATTCGTTTCTAGTAAATGGTTTAGTCAGATAATCATCTGCTCCCAAATCCATTCCTAAGCGCATATCTTCTCTGGTGGCTTTAGCGGTTAGAAAAATTAGAGGGATTGTTTGAGTCCTAGAGTGAGAACGTAATTCACTCAGAACATAATAACCATCTAATTCTGGCATCATCACATCACACAGAATTAGATCGGGAATATTTTTTTGAGCTAAATCTACCCCTACCTTACCATTCTCTGCTGCTAGAACAGTATAGTTTTCGACCTCCAGCATTTCGACAATATTTTCACGAATACCTTGCTCATCTTCAATGACTAAAATTTTAGACATAAAATTATGCTCCCAATTGACCAGTGTTTAAGTATAAAAGATTTAATATACTTGCCCGAAAACAATCTTAAAATACGATCGAAACTTTTTAACTACGAAGGTGGTAAATTTTGTAACATCATAAAGCTTAAAAAGCTCTCTATCAAAAAGTTTCAACCCAATTTGGTTTGTATTTCTGAACAATTTTAATATAGCAATCATATTTTAGGTTTTGATACTTTTTAGATTTAGTTTTATTCGTCAGTAGAAAAGTCCTTGAAAAAATCTCTACACTAGTGATTTCTTATTTTTCATCAATGATTTCAGTTTGTTGTGCGAGTGACAATAATTATGGCTATTGATATAGTTCCCCAAAGTCTTTTCAGATTAAACAATGACTGAACATAAAAAATTTTCTGCTTACGAATGACTTCCAGTTTTCGACAATCAAACATCAGGAATCTTTGAGGCAAACAATCCAATCGCCTTGAACTTCGGCGATCGCGCCTCCAGGTAAACTAGAAGTACGACTTTTATTGGGAGCAGAGATTAGATTAACTACTGCTTCTATTTGCAGATAATTAGGAGTTTTGCCAATCACATTAGGTAAAAACTGACGTATAGCCCTTCTTTGTATAGCTAAAGAAGCATTAAATAGTACAACACGATTTAACTTATACCCATCTTGGCTAACTACTTTTTCTAGTAGCTCTTGAGCCTTATCCTCCAGATATTCTACATCAGCCCGTAATAGTTCTGCGGTTTGTGCTAAAGAGTTTTCGACTTGAGGATTAAAATTAGTTTGAAGATAAGGAATTAATTCTCCCCGAACACGATTGCGGGCATATTTTTTATTATTATTAACAGCATCGAGCCAAATAGGTAATTGAAAATGCTGACAAAATTCTAGAGTTTCTTGGCGAGAAACATTTAATAAAGGACGTACTAATTGAATTTCTTCACTTAAAAAACGTCGCCAACTTAGAGAACTAATCCCATCTGCACCAGCACCACGGGTTAAATTATATAAAAAAGTTTCTGCTCGATCGCTCTTAGTATGTCCTGTAACAATATACTTAAAGTTTTGTTCTTGAGCAATTTCTACTAAAGCTTGATAACGCCATTTTCTGGCTGCTTCTTCAGTTTCTTTTAAATTGTGAGCTTCTTTAAAATAAATTGGGATCTGCCAATTGTGGGCAATTTGATTTACGTGTTCGGCTATTCCTGCATCCGATGACCAACGATGATCGCAATGAGCGATCGCAATTTCCCAAGACCATTTTGACTGTAAATCTAATAAAAGTTTACCTAAACACAGAGAATCTTGACCTCCAGATATAGCAATCAAAATAGTTGCTTGTTTTGGTAACAAATTTAGCTGTCGTAAAGTTTTATGTAGCCTAGCATGAAGCAGCATCCAATCAGATTTATTACTCATAAATACTATTATGTTATTACAGTTAAAATATTAATTTTTTTGTATAAACTAGAATTTATATCTATTAATGTAGTTGTTCGATGACAAATTAAGATTTAATAATTTTATTCCTAGTAATTATTGTGACAAAACTACTAACTAATAACTACTAACTACGGTGCGCTTGCGTCCTTTGAGGACACCTCAAAGGCGGTCGCACCGCTACTAACTACTAACTACTAACAATGTTTACTCTTCTTAATGTTTTCTTTGCCTTTATCATGGTGGGGATTTTAATCCTTGTAGCGAGATTTATCAAATACAAAGTCAGAATATTAGAAATACTCTATCTACCAGAATCCATTATTGCTGGGGCGATTGCGCTATTATTAGGACCTGGGGTTTTAGGAGCAATCGCTCTTGCTGCTGGTGCAGAGTCAGGTTCTTATTGGGCTAATGGCATATTCCCTGAAACCATGCGTACAGTTTGGTCGCAATCTCCTGGTGTATTTATTAACATAGTTTTTGCTGCCCTATTTTTAGGGGAAACTATTCCTAATCCGAGAGATATCTGGCGAAAAACTGCTCCCCAAGTAGCTTTTGGTCAAACTCTTGCTTGGGGACAATATGTTATTGGTATTTTAGTGGCAATGTTTATTCTTGTCCCTATATTTAAGGTTAATCCCATTGCTGGAGCATTAATCGAAATTGGTTTTGAAGGGGGACACGGTACGGCTGCGGGGATGGCTGATACTTTGGCACAACTTGATTTTCCTGAAGGGGGAGATTTAGCCTTGGGAATAGCTACTGTTGGTATAGTATCAGGAATTCTATTTGGTACAGCCCTTGCTCATTGGGGTCGGCAAAAAGGTTATATTCAAACTTCCCCAACAACTGTAAGTGGTGGTGACGCTCAATTTCAAGAAACAGCAGAAAGAGAAGACCACGCTACCATACAGAGAAGATCGATATTAATGCGTAATTTACTGATCGATCCTCTTTCGCTTAATTTTGGTTTTACTGGTTTAGCAGTAGTAATTGGTTGGTTAATCCTACAATTGTTAACTGGGATTGAATCAATTACTTGGGGTAGAGGCGGTTTAGAATTAATTGGTGCTATTCCTCTGTTTCCCATGGCATTGATCGGCGGTATCATCATTCAGGTAGTTATGAAACGCCTGGATCTCGATTGCCTAATTATTAGAAGACTACAAGAAAGAATTGCTGGAGTAGCTCTTGATGTCTTAGTTGTAACTGCTCTAGCTACTATTAATCTAGCTGTACTCGGAGCAAATATCGGTGTGTTCCTTACTCTTTCTATTGTCGGAATTACTTGGAACGTTATTGCTTTTATTTATCTTGCTCCTCGCATTTTACCTGTTTACTGGTTTGAGAGAGGCATTGGTGATATGGGACAGTCTATGGGAGTAACAGCCACAGGCATTCTCTTAATTCGGATGGTAGACGGGGAAAATAGAACCGGTGCTTTTGAAAGTTTTGCCTATAAACAGCTTTTCTTTGAGCCTATTGTGGGTGGAGGTTTATTTACTGCTGCTGCACCAGCTTTGATTGTTCAATTTGGTTCAATATCTATTTTGTTCTTGACTGCTGGCTTACTGGCTTTTTGGTTGATTTTTGGTTTAATTAATTGTCAGCGAACTAAAAAACAATTGGCAGAAGAAGACACTACAACTAGTTCTCAAACCCCCGTGATGAGGTAGATATGTTTCATTTTCTAAAAAATATCTGCTGGATCGGCTGCACTTAGTTTACGCACAGCAACAGTCCCAGATATACAACACATGATAACTGTTAACATCAGAACTAACAAAGCTCTACCAACTGTCATTAAAATTGGCAAACCCGTTGCTCTAGCTGCCATGATATACAAACTTTGGGCGATCGCTAAACCAGGAATAAAACCAATAAAAGCTAAGATAATTGCTTCCTGAAAAACTAGAGTAATAAAGTAAAGATCTCCATAACCCATAGCTTTGAGTGTGGCATATTCAGAGAGATGATCGGCAACATCAGTATAGAGAATTTGGTAAACAATCACTATCCCTACCACAAAACCAATAGCTGTACCCAAAGCAAAAACAAAACCAATGGCAGTACTAGTTTGCCAATAGTTTTTTTCATATTGAATAAACTCTTCTTTAGAAAAAATATTGACATCTTCAGGTAACTTTTCCCTTAACTGTGCCAAAACTAAATCTAAATTAGCACCCGATTCTAAATTAATCACCCCAATATCAATTAAACCTTTTTCTCTTTCAGGAAATATCCGCAAAAAATTAAGATCGCTAGTAATGACATTACCGTCAGAAGCAAAAGATGTACCCAAAGAAAACAAACCGCCTACTGTGATGCGACGAGAAGATATTTCTGTAGTTAAAGTTCCTTGTTGCTTATATATTTCAGGGATTGAACCAAACTCTTCACGGGATTTGTCATCAAATAAAACAAAATCCGCTAGCTTGGTTGTATCAATATTTTCTGCTACTCCTGGTAGGTTTAAAATATTATTAGCTGGATTAAACCCAATTACTAAAATTGTGCGCGTATTGCGATCGAGAGGATTTTTCCACACGCCAAAATTAAGATATAAAGGCACAACCGAATCCACTCCCTCAATGGCTAAAGATTCATACAACCTTCTAGAAGAAAAAGTTTCTGTCAAACCTAAAGCATCAGATTGAGGACTCATTAAAAATATATCGCCCTCAATAGCTTGGTGAAAAATAACACTACTATCAAACAGTGCATTTTGAAACCCTAGCTGCATAAACATCAACATATCTGCAAAGCCAATACCAGCTAAAGCAATTAACAGGCGTACTTTTTCATAACTTAACTGTAACCATGCCAAGGGGGTTTTCATAGATCATGCAAAAATTGACAATACCCTCAAAAACTACAACATAATCTTGACGATCGCCTTAGAATTAGTAAGATGGGCAACTCGATCGCTATCATCTTGGTTGACCTTAATTTCTACTTCCACTACTCTACTATCTACATCCGCAGCAGGATCGGTATCGAGAACATCTTGTTTACCAATGTATAAGCCAATGTGACTAACAACTCCTCTTACTTCTCCCTCAAATGCACCACTTTCGCTGGTGATGATGGCTTGTTGTCCCAGACGTACCTTGCTAATATCGCTTTCATAAACTTCTGCGACTACTACCATCTGGTTTGTGCGCCCAAACTCAACTACACCTTTATCTTCACTAACTAACTCCCCTGGATAAGCATTAATTTTAATAATTTGTCCGTCAGTAGGTGCTTTTACCTGAGTTAATTTTAGGCTTTCTTCTGCTTGTCTCAGTTTCGCGATCGATCGACCTACTTCTGCTTGGGCAACTTCTACATCTACATCTCTCACTTCAGCAATGCGTTCTAAAGTAGCTGTAGCTTCAGTAATTTGTTTTTGCAGGGTATTTATCTCTTGTATATCTACTGCTTTAGCTTGATTAATTTCTTCCCTCAGAGTAGTCAAAGTCTTATTATAGGTGGCTTGAGCTTCCGTTACTCTTTCTTTAGCAGTCTCTACGCTTAGACTACGAGAATCTAATTCTGACTCCGATATTACTCCTTCTTGAGCTAATTTTTGATAGCGTTGAAACTCCCTTTCTGCGTTGCGTAATTCTGCTTGCCAACGACTGATTGTTGCTTCTCTTTCAGCAGTTTCAGTGAAGAGTTGAGCTTCTAAGCGAGCAATTTCTGCTTTATTAGCAGCTATTTCTCCGTTTAATTGGGCTTTTAATCTGGCAATAGCTGCTGCTTGGGCTTTTATTTCTCCTGTTTTTGCTCCTGCTTTTACTACTGCTAAATTAGCCTGAGCAACTTTTATTTCTTGTTGGGCTAATTCTACATCTGCTAAAGTTCGATCGTAGTTGTCTAGAATGGCAATAGTTTGATCTTTGGCGAGCCAATCTCCTTCCTTGACTAGTAGCTTCCCTATTCTAGTTCCTCCTATATCTGGAGGTGGTGATAGTTGAATTGCTTCTCCGTAAGGTTCAATTCTGCCTAAAGCGGTTACAGCTTTTATTGTTGAAGTGGATGTTACTGGTGGAGATGTTTCCGCAGGCTGTTGGTTAATTTTATTGACAGTGTAGACTATTCCCACCATCGTAATTAGTAGTCCTAACAAGGATAAGGGAATCAACAGCTTTTTTTTTGCTGCTAATTCCCAAAATTTATCAAAGTTAGTTTCTTTGCTCATACATTTTAATTAAAATATTGGTAGAGCCTTTTTCTGTCAAGAAGAAAACTAATTACGTAATAACTCTAATGTTTTAACTCACATCAGTGTAATCTGCTAATTGAAAAATCTCCACTGGTCACTTGGACTCTTCTTTAGAGCTTAAAAACTTCTGTTCAAACCACTCTGTTAATTTAGAAGCAAAGTTCATTTGACCGTTGACAACCTCATCATAGATGGTGATTGCAACTATCAGGAGAGAAAGGGATAACACTTCCGTCAATTTCTACCCTCCTCGTATAAATCAGACTGTAATATTTTAGTCTATTTTAATATATCTTAACATAGAACTTTACATATATTAACTATTTTCTTTTTTAAATAATGCAGAGATATTGCTTAGCTTTGAGAAATGCGTTTAATTTCTTGACCACCTAAAAGAGAATCTGCTTCTCGGAGGAGATAAGGAATAATATCTTTATGAGGACTATTAGCCAAACAAGAGTTAAGGTTTAGTTGATCGATTCGATCTGCTTTTGCCCCTGGAAACCAATGACTGCCATTACCTAAAAGATTATAGCGCATCCTGGCGTAATCAATCATATCATAGGCAAGGGCAAGATTTCTGAGCCACAAAATAATTGGAATATTAACTTGTCCTGGCGTTTCCTCATAATTGGGTAGTCCCACCTTCCAAGTCTTTACCCATTCTCGATCGAGACTTTTGATCGCAGCTTGTTCTAAACGTTCTAAAATTGGCGGTAAAATTTCGTCTACTTTATCTAATAAGGATAAGGCTTTCAGATGTTCATCAAAATCTGTTGGTCTTGCTGCTCCCAGACTAAGAGTATGCACTTCTGGATAAGACAAACAGAAAAGATCGTTAAACATCATTGGACTAAGAGGTTGACACAATTCTACTAATTTTGGTGGTGGAGCATAAAGTTTACCTCCTTTGTCAGAAGGACTAATAATAAATACCCCCATGTCTTGTTTTTTAGCAGCTTCTATTGCTGACCAATTCCACTGATTGATATAGTACCAATGGAGATTAACGTAATCGAATTCTCCTGTCTCGATGGTTTTGGTAATTATTTCGGTTGAACCATGAGTGGAAAAACCAATAAACCTTACTTTTCCTTCAGCTTGCAGCTTTCTTGCTTCGTCTAAACAACCTCCTGGTCTCATGCTCTGAGTAAATATTTCTTGATTATTGATACCGTGGAGTCCCAATAAATCAACATATTCTAGCTGCAAAAATTGAAGAGATTGATTAAACTGACGACGAAATTCTCTAGGGTCTGGTTTTGGTGATACTTTGGTTTGAATAATCAGTTTTTCTCGCGGTAAAGTAGGCAAAATTTTGCCTAATTGCATTTCTGAAGTTCCATAACCCCTAGCTGTTTCAATGTGATTGATACCTACATCTAAAGAGCGAAGGATAGTAGCTTCTAGATTACTTTGATTATCTTGAGGGATTTGTGAGCTAGGAAGATCTTGCCATTTATATTGATATCTCATGCCTCCGCAAGAAAAAACAGGCATTTTTAATTCTGTACGACCAAATCGCCGATAAAGCATACTCAGTTAACGATCGAAATTGCTTAATTTATCTGAGTAGATTATGACAAATTTTGGCAAAACTCTCCGATAGTACTATGTTTCAAAAGTGATATTAGGCAATTTTCGATTTCTTTCTATACTCGGAACGAGTTACTTCATTCCGAGTTTTATGATCTAGTTAATTTACTTTTTATTACTTATTTACTGCTTGAGCGGGAGTAATGCTCAAACTGAGATTAGCTAGTATCGTTAAAGCTAAGAATGGTTTTTAATCCTTTTTATCTATGAAACTGTATTGGTTATCTAATGGCAAATTAATTGCCTGGTTTAATCTCTTGAAAATGTTTGATTTGAAAAACAAATCAAACATCTAATTCAACCTTTTTAGTGAAAACATTAACAAATACTATTGATTGAATTAATCAGTGTTTTCAACAGTATTTGAATTTTAATCTTTATTTTTCTTATTAATTTAAAGCATTTTTTTTTGCGATCATCAATAACAAAAGATTAAGAAAGAATAAATTTAAAAGGGAAATTAAAATTAGCTTAAACTAATGTTTTTTTGGGCAAAAACATACTGATAAAAGTAATTAAATAAAAATACTTAGATAAGTTTGTAATGTGATTTTTAGGTAAAATTTTTAATAATTAAGCAAAAATACCGAAGCTGAAAGACTATTTTTAAGTTAACATTACCTACCTAATAATAAGTAGGTAGGCTTAATTAAGTTTCCAATGAGGGAGAGTATATACAGCAGAGGCACAGAAGTACAAAAGTGTAGAGATGCAAAGTACCTCCAAGCACAATAAAATTAAAATAAAATTATTCTCTCTAAAGTTACATAGATCATAATCGTGGATTTATCAATTCTTTCTACTTCTTTACTACTTACTTTATTATCACTCATTGGATTGGTGTTCTTTATTCGTGCTTCTGTCAAAGATCGCACTCAACAAATCAGATTAGCTACTTCAGACTCAGAAGAGATACTCTTGGATAAACTGCAACAATATTTTGAGACTCGTGCTTACAAAGTTGCAGCCTTTAATCAAGAAACCAATGAGATTACTTTTCAAGGATTTGTTAGGGCTAGTTGGTTTTTAGCAATCTTTTTAAGTGGATTGGCTGCCTTTGGTTTATTTTGTCTTGCTCTAATTTTGTCCTTTTTGTATCCTTTTTTAGGTAATTTTACTTGGATAATATTATTATTCTCGCCCATAGCTGGGGTTTTTTATTACCGTAATGCTAGTCGTATCGAGAAAGTATTATTAAAGATAGAAACCATAGCAGAACAGGAAACAAAAAATTACTTGACAATTACTGCTCATCGAGATGAATTGACTCAAATACAAAAAACTCTATCTTTTGATCTGGCAGAATCTTAAATTAAAGATACCCCACCAAGGTTTAAATCTTAGTGGGGACAATAAAAATAAATTAAATTTTGAATAAAAATGATAGTAGAACTTTCAGCGTGTGCTGGCAACTGCTATACTTTTTCTTGTATTTTGCTCTTCAACCTCTAGAGATTGTAAGCTAGGAAATAAAAAGTGATTCTCTTCAACATACTGGGCTCCAAATAAACCCTTTTCTGCCCAAAAATATCGGTCAGTGGTATGTTCATTGCGCCTAACTACTAACAAGGCTGGAGGCAAAATACTTGTAGACGCTATATATTTGCGTGCTGCTGTTACTGGTTTATCTTCGCCACTTTCTATATTATAATGAGGAACTAATTCCAAAATTTTGCGTCCTTCTTGGCGACGACGGCTCTTGCGCTTGCGTTTCCTTGCCAATCCAGTTACCTCCTATTATTTTCCTTAATAGCTGTAATTATAGTTACAAAACTCGAAAAGATTGTATCGTAATAATCAAAAAAAATCAACTATCTTAACATTGGGCAGCAAGCAAGGAATGGATGACTTTAGGCTAAGATAGTAAGCCTTTGCCTAACTGGAAAAAATCAAAAATCATGATACGAAAGTTAACAAAGAGAAGAATATAGTTCACAAATAAACTAGGAGCTTGCTTTAAACTATTTTATAAACACAAACCTATCTAGACTCGGTAATGTCTTCTTCTTATATCGCTACTGGTTCAGAATTTGCAGCTTTATGTCAGTCTCAAATGGAGATATTGAGTAGAGGACTTGGTGCTGTTTGGAGTGCTGTTTATTTAACAGAGGAGTTAATAGAATCTTCCCCAACCAAACTAATACCTTTTGCTATTTATCCTCATTCTCAAGATAGTCCGCAACAACAACTTCCTCCCTTGAGGCTACCAGAATCCTTGTCCAGACTAAAATCTCAACCTCGCTTAATTACCAATTCTTTGCTGAAAAATACGACTACTCAAAATGTCAAAACTACTCAAGAAAAAGAAGCAATATGTTCGGCTAGAAAACAGCTTATTCTCCCTTTAGCTTATCAAGATGTTGTTTTGGGTTTACTGGTTGTCGGGCAGAAAAATAATGACTGGACTCAGCAAGAATTATGGCAGATAGAAGAAATTGCTAAGACTTTAGCGATCGCTCGTTTTTTGGATTGTAGCGATCGATGGAATAAAAAACAACTAGCACAGCAACAGCAACTACATCGACTAGAAAAAGACCGCTTAGATAATCTTTTACATCAATTGCGTAATCCCTTAACTGCTTTACGCACATTTAGTAAGCTACTAATTAAACGCTTATTACCTGAAGACCGTAACCAATCTGTAGCTCAAAGTATTTTGAGAGAAAGCGATCGCTTACAAGAGTTACTAATTCAATTTGAAGAAGAGATCGAACGTCAAGAACAAAACCATGAATCTTTGACTTTAAATGCTACTCCTGTCGTTTTATCAACAGAAGAAAACTCTTCTTCTAGTAATTTTCTTCTTCCTAGTAATACTGCCAAATTAGAGCTAATAGAAGTTCAAAAGATTTTAGAACCATTACTGATTTCAGCTCAAGCGATCGCCGAAGAAAAAGGAATAGAAATAATTTCCAATATTCCTCAGGACTTGCCTTTAGTAACAACTAATTCTAAAGCCTTAACAGAAGTATTAAATAATCTAATTGACAATGCTATAAAATACACTCCCCAGGGAGGAAAAGTTTCTATTGCTATAGAAAAGAAACAGCTAGATTCAAAGTTCAAATCCTTAGGAATTGTGATTAAAGATACTGGATATGGTATTCCTCCTGAAGATCAAAATCATATTTTTGAACGTCATTATCGTGGTGTTCAAGCTGAAGGAGATATTGATGGTACTGGGTTGGGATTAGCTATAGCTAAAGAATTAATAGAACAAATACAAGGAGAAATAAAGCTAGTCAGTCCCAATAATTTTTCTCAAGATAGTAGATTTCCTGGGACAACTTTTATTATTTGGTTACCTTTATCAGCTAACAGCTAACAGCTGAAACTTCGCTCCTTTATCAATCTTTCCACCCTACTCAGGCAGGTTAACTGTCTTTTTTTGTCTTTATTTCTGAATACTTACGGCTTGCTGAAAAACTGAGATTTGGGGATTTAACCCTGAAAAAGCTTTTAGCTCTTAGCTTCTTACGTGATTGCACTTGCCGAGGAAACCTCGGCGTGCCTCACGCGCTTTTAGCTTTTAGCTAAGAAGAGAATCTTCTTAGTTCCGATCATAAGTGCAAGGAAAATCGCTCTAATTATCAAAAAACCTGGCACTTTAATAGTCTAAAAAAGCTGGAAATGCTTATAGATTAAAAGTTTTGACTTATTCAGCAAGCCCTACTTACGAACAACAATTGAAAAAAATTATCATTAGTGACCTTAAATAAGTTAATGAAAAATCTTCTGTTTAACTCACCAAGGAACCATTATCATACTCTCCATCTAATACAGTTAGAGCTAATCTCCTAAGTAGCCATATTGCAGAAAATCAGGAAAAAAATTTATGAGTGCGATCAGGCGAAGCCTGGCACTGCGTGATCGCGTCAGCTATTTCACCTAGTCTATTATGATAAAATACACTCTAATTAAATTACACATTTGATATAAATATCTTATTAATTGTTTTCAATAATTCGTTTTATTTACAATAACTATTGCATTAAATTCTCAATAATTGCGATATAGTGTAGTGAACAAGTAGGTTAAGACTTCAAGGTGACCTACTTAGTTCGATCTAATCTACACAGGATTAATTTAAAGATGCAATACAATCAAGCTCTAGAATGGCAACAGGGAAAGATAGTTACACTCAGTACTCATTTAGCCAAACCTAGTCCGTTTTATTTTGGCTATGATATTGAAGAAAGTTTTTTGGCGACTTTAGACAATTATAAGTGCGATCAAATCTTTTTCTTTACCGAACCTTATCTGTTTGAGTTATTCGGCAAAAGCCTGTACGAAAAAATTAGTCAGCAAGTTCCTTGTCACCTCGAATTTGTACCTTCTGGGGAAAAATGCAAATACTTTTCTGTCTTAGAAGATACGTGCGAGAAACTAATTGCTAAAGGAGCATCGAAAAAATCCATCTTATTAGCCTTTGGTGGCGGAGTTGTGGGTAATTTAGTTGGTTTAGTGGCTGGCTTAATTTACCGAGGTATTCGCTATATTGAAATCCCTACCACGATGATGGCTCAAACCGATAGCACCTTGAGTAATAAACAAGCTGTCAATGGCAAAACTGGCAAAAATCACTTTGGCTTGTATCATGCACCCATATTTATTTGGGCAGATACCAAGTATCTCAAAACTGAGCCTGCTTTTGGTCGGCGTAGTGGCATCATTGAGGGGGTTAAAAATGGCTTTATTTCCGATCCCGACTTTCTGACTTACCTAGAAGGAGTTCTCAATCCTGAAGTTGAGTTTACCGATGAGCAGTTAACCGATCTGGCTTACAAAATTATTCTCTCCAAACTAGAGATACTGAAACGAGATCCCAGCGAAAGAGATTACGGAATTATCCTTGAATATGGACATACCTTTGGACATGGGATTGAATGGCTCAAACAAGGAAAAATGTCTCATGGCGAATCAGTTTCTTTTGGGATGAAAATTGCAGCTGAACTTGCCAAAGAACTGGGCTTAATTTCAGAACAAGATGTGGAACGTCATTATTACGTCATTGAAGAAAAACTTGGCTTTAATAATCCGTTTCCCTCAGAAATAACCGCTGAAAAACTAATGGCAGCAATGATTGCTGACAACAAAAAAACTGGACGAGATCTGCGCTTTGTCATACTCGAAAAAATCGGTCAATGTTATAACCCAGAAGGAGACTTCTTGGCTACAGTCGATCCAGAATTGGTCAGAAGAATCGTTGAGTCTTTTATCCAAAAATACGAACAAAGAAGAAGTGTTAAGACCTACGATGTGGTTGCGGTTGGTTAGAAAACTTCACAATCCTTTTGCTGTGCGTAAGTCTTGACCACTTATTTTAAATAGATCCAGCTTATCTTCGCTCTGCCAAGCTGAGATAGGCTTGGATTTTAATTTCATTGTAACTAGAGATTGACAATTCTAACTCCAAGTTTACTGTTTTTAGCATTGTTGGTCATAGATTTATAGATTTAAGCTTGTCCGTTGCATTCAATTCATCTTCACTTCTTGTCCCTCAGCCTCAAACTTATCTGTGGACTGCTTATTCCTTCTATTTGCGTGAATCAAGTCTAAAATTGTGAAAATATCAGTTAATCCAACTCAAAATCAATCTCCAATTCGGATCGATCGCGAGCTTAATCTTCAGATTGTCATTGGTGTAACTTTGATGGCAGTGCTGGGATCGAGTAGTATTGGTCCAGTTTTACCTTCCTTAGCTGAAGAACTTAAAATTGCTCCCGAACAAATTGGGTTGGTAATTACAGCCTTTGTCATTCCCATTGCCATTGGAACTCCCATCGCTGGAGTATTAGCCGATCGCTTTGGGAGAAAACAGATTTTAGTACCTGCTTTGCTTTTATTTGCGATCGCTGGAGTTGTTTGTGCTTTTGCGCCGAATTTTCGCACTTTATTGGAATGGCGTTTGATACAAGGGGTTGGTGCTGCACCCTTGGAATCTCTAGCACTTACTTTAATCAGCGATCTGTATCGAGGAAAAAAACTCACCGCAGCAATGGCATTTAACGGTAGTGCGATCGGTATTAGTTTAGCTGTATATCCTTTAATTAGTGGCGGTTTGGCTACACTGGGATGGCGTTATTCTTTTTTACTGTCCTTAGCAGCAATTCCCATCGCTTTGTTGGTGTTATTTGCTCTCAAGCTTCCCCCATTACCCCAGCAGTCAGATTTTGATTTCTCAGTCTACTTACGACACATTGGGCAGAGTATTCTTCATCGCCAAGTAATGGGATTGCTTTTTGCAGTACTTGCCTTATTTATTCTTTTGTTTGGTGCTTACTTTACCTACATTCCTATCTTGGCAGGAAATGATTTAGAAGCTTCTCATCTAACTATTGGTATCCTTCAAGCTAGTATGGCACTGTCTCTGGCTTTTGTCTCTTCTCAACTGGGACTATTTGCCAAAAAGCTTTCCGAACTTACCCTGATTAAAGTTTCCTTTATTGTTTATGCCCTAGCATTAATTATCACTCCATCTCTGCATCATATCTGGCTGCTATTAATTCCTAGTCTGTTATTTGGTGCAGCCCATGGAATGGTGTTTCCTTCTACTCAAGCTCTTTTAGGTGGATTAGCACCCCAAGCATATAGAGGAGGGTTTATGGCAGTTAACGCCACAATTTTATCCTTAGGACAGGCATTAGGACCAATTTTGGCAGGGTTTGCCTTTGGAGTAGGAGGGATGGCAGGAGTTTTTTACAGTAGTGCTGCTTTTTCCTTAGCAACTCTGATACTACTAAGGAACGTGGATTAAATAACTTGCAATTATGAGTGCAGTTGGGGTTTCGCAGTATAGTTCCACTGGGGCAAAAAATCATCAAAAACAATCTCCATCGTTTCTTTAAAGCCCT
>JASJDI010000085.1 GCA_030065155.1 Xenococcaceae cyanobacterium MO_188.B29 | reverse complement strand
TGGCGAGTGGTAGAATTTTTGCATGTTAAACCAGGTAAAGGTTCTGCTTTTGTTCGTACCAAGTTGAAAAATGTCCAGAGTGGGAGTGTAGTTGAGCGTACTTTTCGTGCAGGGGAAACTGTACCCCAAGCTAATATCGAAAAAAGAACAATGCAGCATACCTATAAAGATGGAGAAGACTACGTGTTCATGGACATGGAAACATATGAGGAAGCTCGTCTGAGTCCAGCACAAATCGGCGATCGAGTTAAATATATTAAAGAAGAAATGGAAGTCAATGTTCTGTTTTGGGAAGAACAAATATTAGAAGTAGAATTGCCCACTTCTGTCATGTTAGAAGTAATCGATACCGATCCTGGAGTTAAGGGCGATACTGCTACGGGAGGCTCAAAACCAGCTACCGTAGAAACTGGAGCGCAAGTGATGGTACCTTTATTTATTTCCATTGGTGAAAAAATCAAAGTCGATACCCGCGATGGTTCTTATTTAGGTAGAACCTAAGTTTAGAGAATTATCAAGATCAAGATTATCGAAACTAAATCATCATCGATAATGAAAACAATTTACTAAAGATTAGGTTATATAGTTTGTGTCTATAGATTTTCAACAACTCCGTGAACTACTATCAGCGATCGCTCAAACTGATATCACAGAGTTAACTTTAAAAAATGAGGAGTTTGAATTAATGGTACGCAAAGGGGCAACTCTAGTACCATCAAAGCCAGTGGTCGCATATACCGACACGGTAGAAATTGCACCTACTCCAACCATCGCTAATTCCGTTGTTCCATCCCCAGTTTCTGCTCAACCAACACCACCACCAGCACCCACTAGAGATAAAAAATGGGTAGAAATTACCTCGCCCATGGTAGGAACTTTTTACCGCGCTCCTGCACCAGATGAACCACCTTTTGTAGAAGTTAACGATCGCATTAGCAAAACTCAGACTGTCTGCATCATTGAAGCAATGAAGTTGATGAACGAAATTGAAGCAGAAATTTCTGGGCAAGTTATGGAAATTGCGGTAGAAAATGGAGAACCAGTAGAATATGGTCAAACTTTAATGTGGATTAATCCTGATTAATAGACTTTATGTCTTCTTTATGGTTAATCTTAGTTTATTTAAGTATTCAAGAATAGAATTCTCCTGCAAGATTTCTTTTTGCAGGATTTTGATTATTACTAGAGCAAAACCCTTTCTCAAATAAAATATGGAATTGCTTTTAATTCTTCTGTCAGGATTATTCTCTATTGTTTCTCCTGGTGGGTTAGTTCTCGATATTCTAGCTGGTAATTTACTCAATTCTGAAGTTGAAAAAGTAGAACAGTTGATAACGAGGGTAGATAATACCCCTAGTTACCAGGTAGCTACAGGTAAGTTGGATAAAATCAGAGTTGCTAGTCGAGGAGTAAACGTCGGTTCTCTACTGAGAATTGATACCCTAGAATTAGAAACAGACTCCATAGATGTTAATTTAAGTAACTTAAAAACAAGTAATCTTGAAGAAATTAGAAAATCACTCCGTAAACCTCTACAAGGAGCAGTGCGGTTAATAGTCACAGAGGAAAATCTTAACCAAACTTTACAATCTGCTGAAGTCCAAACTCAACTACAACAAGGATTGAATCGATTAATTAAACAAAAAACTGGTTCTTCCGCATTCAGTTATCAATTACTTAATCCTCACTTAGAATTTCTAGAGGATAATATTCTTAAACTAGAATTTCAGCTAAAACGGCTAGAAGGCAGGCGTTCTCGCTTTCAGGAATTGGCAATGACTCTAGAGTGTGGGCTCAAAGTAATGGAGGGGGCAAAAATTGAATTAGTTAAACTAAGAGGAACAGTTAATGACCGTCCTATATCCGATCGCTTATTGCAAGGTTTTGCCCAAGGAATTAGCGATCGTTTAAATTTTACTAATTTGGAACAAAACAGAACTTTTGTTCGGCTTTTACAATTAGAGATAAATAACAATCAGATTGAGCTAGCTGCTTTTGTCCGGATACACCAAGAAAAGGCAAAAATTTAGATTCAAAATTATTTTGATAACTTTAGCTGCTTTCTCTTGATTAGGAGAACTATTATGCAAAATAACAAACAAAATCGTCGCTTTTCTATTCCTCTTGTAGCTGGAATAATTGTAGCTATTGTGGCTCTTGGAGGTGGAACAGCTTGGTGGGCAAAATATTCCCTCGAACAAGCAAATAAACCTATAGATTCACGATCTTCTCCTACTACTCCACCACAAGTAAAACAACCATTACCTCAACCCACTACTGAACAAAAACAAGTAGAAATTTGTTGGCTAAATCCTACAGGGGATAAGGTTGAGTTAGTTACTAAAACTGTTACTGTGGAAAAATCAGTACCAACAGATCGGGTCTTAACAATTGCTTTAGAAAATTTATTAGCTGGTAAACCAGAAGAAGCTTATACTACAACTATTCCCACAGGAACAAAATTATTAGGTCTTAATGTAGATCCTGAAGGAATTCATCTAAATCTTTCTCAGCAATTTACTGCTGGTGGTGGTAGTGCTTCTATGACTGGTCGTTTAGCTCAAGTGCTTTATACAGTTACTAGTTTAGACCCCGAAAGTAAGGTTTGGATTAATGTCGAAGGAAAACCATTGGATAATTTAGGTGGGGAAGGATTAATACTCAATCTACCGATAACCCGCAGCGATTTTGAAGCCAATTTTACTTTGTAAAACAATTGATTTTGACCAAACATTGAACATTGATAAATGCTAAATGTTAAATGAAATGACTTGGCTAACTTAACTTTGAATTTTTCTGACCTACTTGGCTAACAAGACGATCGAAATACCAATTTAATAAAGGTGTTAGTAAACTATGCCATCTATGTAAAATGTTCATTTCCCACCCAGGAGCGATCGCAAAAATTTTTTGTTCTATTCCCCGAACAATAGCTTGAGCAACTCCTTCTGCTGTCCAAGTTTCCGCACTGGCAGTGATTTTTTTCGTTTCTAAAGGTTTAGTTTTATTCTCCTGAACTAATTGAGGAGTATCTGTATCAGGAGGATAGACGATGGAAACTTTAATGCCTTTGGTTTTAAGTTCTCCTCTAAGAGACTCTGCCAATCCTCTAAGGGCAAATTTAGAAGGACTATAGGCACTATAACCATATAAACCAATTAACCCTGCTCCAGAAGAAATCAAGACAATATGACCCTTTTGCTTTGTTTCCATAGCTGGTAATACGGCTCTGGTGCTATACAAAGACCCCAAATAATTAACTGCCATAGTTTGCTCAAATATTTCTAGGGGTATGTCAGCAAAATAACCAGGATAAGCCATACCCGCAGACGTAATTAAAATATCAGGATTGCCTAGTTGCTCGATCGCGGTACGGATAGCTGCCTTATTTTCAGATTGCTTAGCTACATCAGCAACTAAAGCCAGTACTTGTTGATTTGAGTTTACTCTAACAGTTTCAATTTCTTGTTTGGCTAAATCTAACTTAGCGCGATCGCGAGCAATAATAGATATATTTGCTCCTTGTTGGGCTAATAATTTGGCTGTAGCTTTACCGATGCCACTAGAACCACCAGTGATAATAGCGTGCTGATTAAGAAATTTCATACCTGTTTTTTGTATTTATCTTTCTCATTACTTTTTCTACTTGCTGTAGTAAAGCCTAGGAATTCTATTATATTCTTCAGTAGTAGTTCATAGAAGTAAGTGTGAGCGTCTCGCTCACGGGAGCAAAGTGCTTTACACTAAAATCTATTTTCATGATTTGTCTATGATTGCTATAACTCGAAGACCTATTACCTAATAAAGTGACTACAGCTAACCTACAATCCAATACCCCAACGCCACCTAGTAGCCAAATCAGTCCTAGAAAATGGTTAAAGAAAAATCTATTTAGTACCTGGTACAACAGTATCCTTACCATAATCAGTTTAGTATTTATCTACTGGATTGGGTCAGGATTAATTTACTGGGCATCTACTCAGGCAGAATGGACAGTTATTGATGCCAACTTTCGTCTCTTTTTTGTTGGTCGCTATCCTGTCAGACCAGTTAATTTACTTTGGCGTACTTGGACTAATTTAGGAATTATAGTCGGTTTAGGAGGTCTTTCCTGGGGCATATTAGCTAAAGACTCTACTTTCTTATTTCGTCGTCGCATTTTAGTTGTTTTAGCCATTATTGCTGCTACCTGTGTTGCTATAGTTATCCCTGGAGGAATCGAATCTAGTGTGATTCTCTTGGGTATGTTGGTCTTGTTTGTAGCAACGACTATAGCTGGCAAAAGACTGGGGCAAAAATTCCCTAATTTGACTGTTTGGTTGCCTTTGATGTGGCTACTTACCTTCTTTATCCTTGTGTGGTTACTATTAGGAGGATTAGGACTTAGACCTGTTAGATTAGATAGTCTGAGTGGATTTATTCTTACTCTTTTAGTATCTGTAGTTAGTATTGTTCTCTGTTTTCCCTTTGGAGTTTTACTGGCTTTAGGTAGACAAAGTGATTTAATCGTTATTCGCTGGTTGTCTATTGCCTATATTGAAATTGTGCGGGGAATACCTTTAATTGGAACATTATTTATGGCACAAGTGATGTTACCTTTAGTACTGCCAGGTGATGTCAGACCAGACCGAGTAGTGAGAGCGATCGCCGGTATGATTGTCTATAGCGCAGCGTATTTGGCAGAAAATGTGCGGGGTGGCTTGCAATCTATTCCTCGTGGTCAATATGAGGCAGCTAAAGCTCTGGGTTTAAATCCTACCTTCACTTTGATTTTTATCATTTTACCCCAAGCTCTAAAAGCTGTTATTCCTAGTATTGTCGGGCAATTTATTGCTTTATTTAAAGATACATCTCTTCTGGCGATCGTTGGTTTAGTTGATTTATTGGGTATTTCTCAGTCAATTTTAGCTAATCCTAAGTACTTGGGACGCTATGCAGAAGTATACTTATTTATCTCGGTTATTTACTGGCTATGTTGTTATTCTATGGCTTTAGCTAGTAGAAAATTAGAACAAAAATCATAATTTGAAGAGAGTAATCCCTGCCCAACTAGATAGAATTAATATATTACCTATTACCTATTACCTATCACCTATTCATGATTCCATCCGTTGTTAATATTGACTTAGGAAAACTTGCTTCAGGCGATCTTTTATCTCTACAAGTATATAAATTTATTGGCAAAAAACCAGGTAAAAAAGTTTATATTCAATCTAATCTTCATGGAGCAGAAATTGTTGGCAATGCAGTTATTGGGCAAATAATTGAGTTTTTATCGAGTTTAGATGAAAATCAAATTACAGGAGAAATTTGGTTAGTTCCTGCTTGTAATCCTTTAGGAACTAATCAACGCCGTCACATTTTTTCGACAGGTAGATTCAATAGCTATGATGGACTGAATTGGAATCGAATTTTTTGGGATTATGAAAAATACTGTGAAGATTTAGATAATTTTGCGCGATCGCAGTTAAACTATTCACCAGAACTAATTAGGAAAAACTATTTGGCTAAAATCCATAAAGCTTGGCAACAAGAACTAGAAAAAATTAAGCAATCTAGTAGTGTTCCTTATAGACATTTTTATCGCTATCAACTTCAATCCTTATGTTTAGATGCAGATTATGTAATTGATATTCATAGTTCTAGCAATCAAGGAATGGATTTTATTTTTTGTTTCCAAACAAGAGAATCAAGTGCAGCTTACTTTTTACTCGAATACGGTATATTGATGAGTGAGTATGATGGTAATGCTTTTGATGAAGCTTTTCTCAAACCTTGGTTAGCTCTAGAAAAAAAATTAGCAGAATTGGGCAAATATATCAAATTCGATCTCGAATCATGGACACTAGAATTGGGTTCAGGGATGGTAATGAATCCTCAATCTGTCAAGAAAGGAATAAAAGGAATTAAAAATTATTTAACTTATAAACAAATACTGAATTCAGCAGAATTATTAACTAAGAAAAATATAAAATTAGTTAAGAGAGATGATGTCAAAAGTCATTATGCACCCACAGGAGGAATGATCCAATCTAGATTGGATTTAGGCACAAAAGTCAAGCAAGGAGATAGAATTTATCAACTTCTTAGTTTAAATAAACAAGGAAAGCCTCCAGAAATAATTGATATTTATACAGAGATGGATGGGGTGATTTTTGATATTTCTACCAATCAATGTGTTAATCAAGGAGAGTATATTTTAGATATTTTAATAACAAACAATGAACAATGAGCAATTAACAATCAACAATCAATCAGCAATTATTCCTCTAGCACCAGAAGGATTTAAATCGGGGTTTGTAGGCATTATTGGACGACCAAATGTAGGTAAGTCTACTCTGATGAATAAACTAATAGGACAAAAAATTGCTATTACTTCTCCTGTGGCACAAACGACTCGTAATCGTCTACGAGGAATCTTTACTACTCCTGAAGCACAAATAATTTTTGTTGATACCCCTGGAATTCATAAACCCCATCACGAATTAGGGAAAGTTTTAGTTAAAAATGCTCAAACGGCAATTAATTCAGTCGATTTAATTTTATTGGTTGTTGATAGTTCGACTGAAGCAGGAGGAGGCGATCGCTTTATTGTAGAATTGTTACAGCATAGCCAAACTCCCGTTATTTTAGGATTAAATAAAGCCGATCTGCAAACAGGAAACCATCAAGCGATCGATGATAGCTATGCCGACTTAATTGCTGATACTAATTGGCCTACAGTTAAATTTTCCGCAGTTACAGGAAAAGGAACAAAAGAGTTACAGAATTTATTAATTAAGTCTCTAGACCCAGGTCCTTACTATTATCCTCCCGACTTAGTAACCGATCAACCAGAACGCTTTATCATGGGAGAATTAATCCGTGAGCAAATTTTATTATTAACTCGCGAAGAAATTCCCCACTCTGTAGCTATTGCGATCGAAAAAGTAGAAGAAACCCCGAAAATCACCAAAGTTTTTGCAGCTATTAATGTTGAGCGTAATTCGCAGAAAGGAATTATTATCGGTAAAAAAGGTAGTATGCTCAAAGAAATTGGCACTCAAGCGCGTCAACAAATACAGAAATTAATTGCTGGAGATGTTTATCTAGAATTATTCGTTAAAGTAGAACCAAAATGGCGACAATCTAGATTGCGTTTAGCTGAATTTGGCTATCAGCTAGAGGATTAGATTATTAATTGATTATTAACTGTAGAGACGAACTGCCATTTATCGCGATAACTAATTACTGACTGTAATATCTATGTCTCAAAAATTGATAACTGTAACAGTAAAACTATTTGCTGCTTATCAAGAAGCTTATGGTATTCCCGAATTAAAACTAAGTTTGACACCTACTACTACAGTAGAGTCTGTCCTAGATAATCTTTTGCAAGAAAAACCCGAACTAGAACAATGGCGTACCCTAACTCGCTTTGGTGTAAACCTTCAATTTGTAGAACCCAACACTCTCTTAAAAGATGGAGATGAAGTCGTTCTTATTCCTCCTGTTAGTGGAGGTTAAATAGGTAATGGGTAAGAAGTAATGAGTAATAAGTAGCTACTAACCACTAACAACAACTAAACTAAAATTTACTATCTGATTTTTTTCAGCTTATGGAAATAATAACTGAAAGATTAATCAATAAAGTAGAACAAATAAATGATTATTTAGGGAATAAAATCGAACAAGAACCAAGTTACCAAGATTTTATTCAAGAATTAAAATCAACAATTGTTGATTTCCAATCAACTAAACTGAAAATCAAGTTTGTTAGTCAATTTGTAACTTTGGCTGAACAGTTAAAACAAATAAGCCAACAAAAATTTACTGCACGGTCTTTTTATCAATTTCAGACTGTTGCCGATCTCTCTAAAATTGATAACATTCTTGAAGACTGTGATTTACTCTGTTTAGTTCGTAACTCTCAAACCAGCATTTCTAAACTAGACAAGCAATTGATTCGACGAGCAAATCAAAAAAATATCTGTCAAACCATCTTAAATATCCAAAGAGTTGAGAACGAGAATAATAAAACTATCAAAGGCAATTTTTCTAGTATACATACTTGGCTAACTAAACAAAAGTATTATCAAACCAAACTATTTTTCTTGTCTCTTCATCCAGAAAATAATTGTGATATATCTGAGCAAATCAATGATTATTACTATTTTTTGGAAAAATTATTATTAAAACATGAACGACGGTTAGAATTAAAAATAAATCGTGCCTTAAATAAGAAAGCTAGTCAATTCTTATCTCAACACAAAAAAAATATTTGGCAGCAAATTAAATATAAAAAAAAGGAATTAGAGAACCAGCAGAAATACTATTCCCAGGAAAAAGCAGATTTAATGCTGAAAAAAAATAAAAATAAACGGCAAAAGAAATTTAAACAATTAAAGCAATGCATTCATCGAGAAAAAATCGACATTGTTAATCCTTTTATTCCTGACAGCCTAATTTATAGAGTAGGAGAATTAGTCGATCGATCTGAAGTAAAGTTATTCAAAGAAAACCAAGAGCAATATCTACAATTAATTGTAAACGAAAAGGATTGTACCCAAAGATTAAGTACTGTAGTGATTAATCTCTGTCAAGAAGAATTAGCAAACTGGGTAGAAGAAAAATGGCAAGAAATATATCAAGTTTACGATCCGATTAAGATAGATAATGATCTCAATTTCACTCAAACCGAACCAGAATCTAATAATGAAATTACATTTGACTGTAATTTTGATCTTACTAATTTTGTTTCTTTATCTTTATTAGAGAAAAGTAGTCAAACTATTTTCGATTACTGCTTTTTTGATAGCAGTCGATTTAGATTGGCTGTAGCTATAGCTTTTGGTTTAATTTTATACTTTTTAACAGGGAGATTTTTGGGATTTGCTTTTCTTATTTTTCAAATTATTAATTTTTTTACAGGCAAAGATGTTAGAACCAAGAAGTTAAAACAACAAACTAAAGAATTAAAAGGAAAATCAGCGAGTCAATATCAATCTTTAGTCCGCTTTTTAACCGATCGAGCTTCATCTCTGCTCATTTTAGCTCTAGAAAATATCAACCAAAACCATCAAGAGCTTATTGATAATCTTAAAGAGGAATCTGGAGAACAGCTAAGACAATTAAAACAAACAATTAGTTTACACCAGGATAAATTAAATAATTTAAAACAAGACGAAATCGAAATTTTATCTCTGCTGCAATAAAATTAAACTTTGGCAAGAGCTTCAAACTTGTACCATAAACTCTGTAGGGGCGTGTCTTGGTCAGCATTCCCTTGCGTCTTACGCCGACGCGGGATCTGACCGCTTTCGCGAAACGCCCCTACAACAAATATACGAAATCAAAACTAGTAACTTGCGAATATACAAAGATACCTGAGTCAAAGAATTCTATTATTATTGAGGAGCTACTTCAATATTTACAGTTGCAGTAACTTCTGGATGAAGTTTAACCTCAACCTCATAATTACCTAACAAACTAATATCAGGTACGGTAATACCTCTTTTATCTACTTCTAATCCAGTCTGTTCTTTGATAACGTCTGCTACTTCTTGAGATGTAACTGTACCAAAGATAGCATTGGCTTCCCCAGCTTGTTTGCGAATTACCAAGCGACCAATAGTTTTGAGCGCAGTTTTTCTTGATTCTGCTTCTTGCAGTATTGCCAATTTTGCTTGTCTTTCTTTTTCTCTTCTTTGTTCTACTTGTCTAATAATTCCAGGAGTTGCGATCGATCCTAATCCTTGGGGGATAAGATAATTGCGAGCATATCCTGGTGCAACTTCTACTAAATCACCACTAATACCTAACTTACTAACATTTTTACTTAGTACTACTTGGACGCGCTTTGCCATTTTGCTTTCCTGTATCAATAATATTTTGTGCTTTCAGAATCTATTATTATATCAGGTAAAAGTAAGCCTTACTACTTGACAAACACCTGAATTGAGCCATCCGACCAGTACTGATGATAAATATGATTATCTATGATTAACTCTTCTTGTTGTTGCTTTTTACTAATAGAGATAATTGTACAGGGTTGATAATTTTTATAAGGAAATTGATTGGCGATCGCAGCAGATTCATTAATAACGTTAACGTGTCTAATCGTAACTTTGTTTTGAGATTTTTGAAACATTACCCAAAGCGGATATTCCTCTCGAATATTCTCTCCCATCAGACCAACCTGGAAGCATTTTCGTTCCTGGGCAATTTGCACGGATTTTTGATAACCTTTGATGAGTTGAGAATTTGGACTCAAGTAAGTATCACTTCTTGCTATGGTAAAAATATTATTGTTTCCCACCAAAGGTCTAAGTTGATTATTCAAAACCCAAGGATGAGAGATAAGTAAAAGAATAATTGCCAAAATATTGGTAATCTGATATTTCCAAGATTTTGATAAGACTATCCCTATAAAGGGAGAAAAGAGAACAAAAAGCGGTAAATGCAGAGCGCAACGCCATGGTGCCCAGGTAGAAAAAGCACAAAAGAGCAAAAAACCAGACGCTAAAACTAAAAAATAACCGAAAAGATATCGCTGTCTTCTGAGCCTTTTATTAATAATCAAAATTAAAGCTGACAGCAAGACTAACAGTAAATGAACTGGATTGCCAGCCGTATCTTCAAAAGTAGATATGCCGGAAACATAGAAAGCAGAAGCTTTGGTGCTCATTGTTCTGGGATCGTTAACATCTAAACCTAAAACTCCATGGATGTCTCTAACAAATTGATTGGTTGTTCCCGTCGTCGGGGTAATAATATCTTGTAAGCCTAGGTTTCTAACAACATCAGCATGAAAAGCAAGCTGTTTGACTATACTTGAAATCCAAATTGGTAAGCTAAAGTCCTCAAGTAGCTGTACTTCGGATATACCAAGAGGAGACTGAAAAATCTCAAAGTTGCGCCAGTAGTGACCTAAATTAATTGCTAAAGCAATAATTAGTGTAGTGCAAATGAGCTTCCAGACTTGCCAACGAAGAGTTTTAACCCCCCAGACTACTAGCCAAAAACAAAAAGGGAACGCATAAATATAGGCAGTAACATTAGTTAAAAGGGCAAGCCCTAAGCTAGCACCGACTCGGAATATATTAGCGAAACTGACTCCTTCTGTGACAGTTCGGAGGATAAAATAAGCAAGAGAAACCAACCATAGGGCAGCAACATACTCATTTCGTGTCCCCGAACTTTGGAGAATTCCCAACGGAATCGTCGTACAAATAACAGCAGTGAGAACTTGACCGCGTAAATCGGCTCCCAGTTGGCGAGCAATTAAAGACACACCAATAATACTGCCCAACATACTACCCCATTGAATGAGATTAGCAAAGCGATCGCTCTCACTCAAGATTTGCAAATGGGTAATAGCGAATTCCGCCCAGGGATTGTGATACAGTTGCCTGAGAACATGGGTTGGGTAATGACCCACGCTCTGATTTTGAACCCAGTGAGCGACACGACTCAAGTAATAAACCATCGGTTCAGTTCCGCTAGGAGCAGCCACAACAGCAGTAATGCCAACTAGGACCACAATCAGTGCTACCCCACTGAGCAAAACAATTGAAAACCAAGAACGCTTTAGAAAATTCCCTCTCTTTAGAACTTGATCTTGGCGAACAATTTTCTTCCTTTTTCGGTAAAACCGACTGTAAATTGCAACTAAAAACGTATCTATGATTAACCACTGTGTTGTTAACCATTCCCAGGTTAAGAGTCTGGCCAGACTGCATAACTCAGTAACTAAAGTCAAAACGACTCCCCAGACTACTAACGCTGACAAGCATGAAGATCGCCAATCGCGATTTTTAGCCCGAAAAATTAATAAGAGAAAAATTAAAGCAATGAGAGGTAAAAAAGCAAACATAACTGATTGAAGAATTTATTCGGGAACGAATATTTCAACTAATGCTCTACTTGTGTTTTCTGACCAATATTGACTGTAAATCTTATTGTTACTTACTAGCTCTTTTTCTGGTTCTTGCTTCCGAGTGACAGAAATAATCATACATGGCTGAAAGCGACTGTAAGGTAATTCTTGCGCTTGGGGAGATGATTCATTAGTGACGTTAACGTGTCGTATCTTTGCTTTGTCTTGACCTTGCTGCAAAAGAAACCCAAGGGGATACTCAAATGACATATGTTCTAAGTAGAGACCAATATCCGAACATTCCTGCGATTTCGCGGTCTTAACTACTTTTGTATAAGCGTTTTCTAGATGTGCTTGAGTGTTAAAATACTGCGCAATCCTCGGCTTGACAAAAATATTATTGCTACCAACAAGGGGTCTGACTGAATTCTGGAAAACCCAGGAATGGGATAGCAGTATGAGCATAACTGCCAACAAGCTAGTAATTCGATAATTTAGAGATTTCGTTAAGACTACCCCGACAAAAGCAGAAAGAAGAATAAACAGGGGTAAATGAAGTCGGCAACGCCACGGCGACCAGGTTAAAAGGAAGCAGAAGAGCAAAAAGCCAGCAGCTATGGCTAAAAAATAACTAAACAGATAAGGTTGCCTTCTCAACCGCTTGTTAACTAGCAAGAAGAGCAAAGATAATAATATTAAGGCCAGATGAACGGGATTACCAGCCGTATCCTCATAAGTAGATGAGGCAGGAACATAAAATCTGCTAACCTTTGGACTCATTGCCCTGGGGTCGTTAATATCTAACCCCAAAAATTCGTGGATTACTTCAACTAATTTCCCACTCAGACCAGTAGTTGGGGTAATAATTTTTTCTAAGCCGATATTTCTGACGATATCTGCATGTAAAGCCAAATTTCTCGTCACATTGGAAATTAAAATGGTGATGCCAAACTCCTCGTTGGTCTCGGCTGAAGATAAACCTAGAGGAGAACCAAACAGGGTAAAGTTACGTGTGTAGTGACCTAAATTAATCGCCAACACAATAACTAATACGATCGCAATAGGCTTCCAGACTCGCCAACGAAGTTTTCTAATGCCCCACACACCTAACCAAAGGCAAAATGGCAAGGCAAAAATATAGGCTGTTCCTTTGGTTAAAATAGCTAGTCCTAAACTTGCTCCAACTTTAGCCGTGTTTGCTACACTTACTCCTTCTTGAACGATTAGAAGAGTAAAGTAAGCCAGACAAACCAGCCAGAAAGCTACGACATAGTCATTATTAGTACTAGAACCTTGGAGAATTCCCATCGGAATCGTAGCACAAACAACAGCAGCCAGAATTTGACCCCGTGAATTCGCTCCTAGTCGGCGAGCAATCAAAGATACCCCAATGATACTGCCCAGCATACTACCCCATTGAATGAGATTAGCAAAGCGATCGCCCCCACTGAGAATTTGAAAGTGCATAATGGCAAATTCTGACCAGGGGTTTTGATAAAGTTGGAAGAGAGTATGAGCTGGATAATGAGCAACGCTACCATTTTGCATCCAATGAATGATTCGGCTCATGTGATATTCCATTGAATCTGAATGATTGGGCGGTGCGACGATCGCCACTAAACCAACCAAAGCAACGATAATTCCAATGCCCCCAATTAATATATTTGAAAAAAATGATAGGTTAGACAGATTCGGTATTTTCCACCAATTATGACTGGGCTTCGATCGCCAATAAACTGTCCCTAAGATAAGAGCCATTAGTAACCACAGCAGCGTTAACCAGGCAAAGTTTACTAGCCTAACAAAACTAAGCAACTCCGTAATTACCGTCAAGATTACTCCCCAGACAACTAACGCTGATAAGATAGAATTACGCCAGTCACGCTCTTGAGTCTGAAAAATAACAAAGAGAAATAGTAATGAAATTAAAGGTAAAAAAAATAACATGGCTCTTTAATGATTAATTCTAAGAGTGACATTTGCGTACAATATGAACTCAGAATTTTGGTAAGCAACAGGCAAATCGAGACCGCAGAAACCTCCAGCGAGCTACCTATCAAGTAAATGCAAGTAATGCCAGCCAAATACCCAGCATTCCTAAATATATCTCGGCACTTGTAGGCTATCCAACTTGGAGCAGTCAGAAAAGTCAATCCTCCTAATAAAACATGAAATAAGATTGCCAACCCCAGTATCAATGCCATGAGAAGATAGCGACCTACGAGTAGCCAATTAATTCCCAATAGTACCAAACTATAAATACAATAATGACTTATTAAAAATTGGTTGAGTTACAAAATTTAACATCAGTGTTTCTATGGAAAAAAATCATCATTAATATCCATTAAAGATTCAGTAATTTCTGGGTAGAAGTTTTTCTGAGATAACAATATTTTTATAACTAGCAACTTTAGTAACTAGATGAACTGCCAATCGAAAACATTAAATTCACTGATAAGAGAGCTCTAATCATTGTCATGCCCTCATTTAATGAGTGGGCGGCCTTGGAAAAGCTTCTGCTACTGATTGATGAGATTAGTCTGGCTCAAGATATAAATCTAGAAGTTCTTATTATTGATGACTATTCAAACCACCCCATTCCAGATTCACTCAATTATCAACAGCATAGACAAATTCGAGCCGTTAATATCCTTCGACTTCGTCGTAACCTAGGTCACCAAAGAGCTATAGCGGTTGGCTTATCCTATGTGTATCAAAATTTAGACTGCGACTTGGTTGTTGTGATGGACGGTGATGGAGAAGATAATCCCTTTGCAATAGAGCATCTTTTAAATGTCTCCGACAAGACAGGCAATAAAAAAATCATTTTTGCTAAGCGGAGTAAGCGTTCTGAAAGCAGCACATTTAAATTTTTCTATTTCATTTACAAAAAACTTTATCTTCTGCTTATAGGGAAAGAAATTAGTGTAGGTAATTTTAGTTTATTACCTGTTTCGTTATTGAAGAATGTAGTGGTGATTTCAGAAATTTGGAATCATTACTCATCAGGTATTTATCGCTCTCGTATTCCCTATCTTGAAGTCGATATTCCCCGTACACAGCGATTAGCTGGACAACCCAAAATGAACTTAGTTTCACTCGTAACACATGGCTTGAGTTCTATTGCGGTGTACGGAGATATTGTCGGAACGAGAATATTATTAAGTGTTGTAATTTTATTACTTCTTTTATTGTTGCTCTTGGGCTTAGTGTTGCTGATTAAAATCTTTACCGATTGGGGTATACCAGGCTGGGCTACCTATGTATCTGGTTTATTAATTTTATCTCTCTTCCAACTTGTTTTAATTGGGACTGTTTTCAGTATGATCATCTTGTCAACACGCAATCAGTACAACTTTATTCCCATTCGCGACTATAGATATTACGTTGATGATTTCTTTCAATTAAAATCATGAGTCAATTTACGTATGTTGGGACAGAGTTAGAGCTGTTTGCTGAAGCCAAGAACTGGAAGAACTATATAAGAGTCCTATTCAGGAAATATATCAAAGGTGATGTCTTAGAAGTTGGGGCAGGAATAGGAAGCAACACCCGTTTACTCTCTCGCTCCCAATATATTAAGTGGTTGTGTCTAGAGCCAGACAATGAGCTTTTCCATGCTCTAGAAAAATCGATTGATTTAAATGGCATCACCAACTGTTATGCCCATAATGGAACTATTGATATTTTGAATAATGAGCAATTTTTTGATTCAATTTTATACATTGATGTCTTAGAACATATCCGTAATGATAAAGAAGAAGTCCTCAAAGCATCTCAACATCTAAAAGCTAATGGAAATTTAGTTATTTTAGGTCCAGCTCATCAATGGTTATTTACTCCATTTGATGAAGCCATTGGTCATTATCGTCGCTACAATACATCAATGCTTAAAGCAGTCCTGCCAGATGACATAGAAGTAATCAAGCTTGCTTATTTAGATTGTGTTGGTTTACTGGCTAGCTTGGGCAACAAACTGGTTCTCAGGCAAAGTCGGCCAACCTTAAAACAAATAAAAGTCTGGGATAGGTTTATGGTTCCTATATCTAGAAGACTAGATCCGCCTCTAGGATACCGATTTGGCAAGTCGATTCTTTTAGTTGGGAGGAAAAGGTTTTAGTGAAACTTCTCAAGCTTTTTTCTCGGTATCCAACTTATATTTTTGTTGGAGGTTTCGTAACCCTAATAACAGTTCTAATCCGCAGTATCGTAGGAATAATAATTGAAGATGATACAACTGCGAGGTATATGTCTTCAATTGTCTTAGCATATATCATTGGAATTTGTTTGAGTTTTTTAGCCCACAAATCTATAACATTTAAGGTAAAACGCGAAATATCAATTGTTCAAACATTAAATTTCATAGCAATACATTTTGTTGGCATGTCTATAACTTTGTTGGTCTCAACTACCCTACGCAAATACTTTTTAGACGAACAATTACCAGTTGAACTATCAAAAATGTTGGCTTTTGCTGCTTCGGCATTTATGGTTTCAATTATCACCTATGTTTTGAAAAAATATATGGTTTTTGGTAAATATTAAAGTTTTACAATAAGTTGCTATGAAATCTTTAATCTCCAATGTAAAAGAAATTATTATCAAAAACTATAATTTTATATTTTGTTTTTTCCTAATATTTATTTTGATTATTTTAATAATGCCTCCGAATAAATGGTATTCCAATGAAGAGCAATATTTAGGTTATGTTTGGAGAAATTTTAGTCCTGATAGCTTAGTTAGAATAAGTGCTTTAAGAGATACAGCTAATCATCGATTTCTATACGATACGATTGCAGGTTTTGGCATATCTCATATAGGCTTTGATTGGACTCATGCACTCGGTCGTATTATTGTTGCCATACTTTACTCAGCATCGCTAGTTTATTTTTTTAGAAGTTTTGGTTTATCAAACATCGCTTCCTGTACTATTATTTTGACTTTTGTTTGGCTAGGTGAAGACATCTTGGGTAAGGAGTGGCTATTTAGAGGTTTTGAACCTAAAAATCTAGCTTATCCTTTTGTATTCTTTAGTTTTTCTACTTCCTTAAAAAATAGATTTGGTCATTCATATTTATTTCTTACGCTTGCAACCTACTTTCATTTTTTGGTAGGGGGATTTTGGTTTTTAATTACCTGGCTTAGTCAACTTTACTGGACGCGAAATTTAAAGCAAACTTTCCTTGACTCTTGTAGATACTTTATTCTTTGTGCACCACTCTTTGGAATGATTGGGATTGAGCAACTGCAAAACCAAGATAATTTCAGTTCAAATCTACCTGCAAGCTGGATTTATTCATACTTTCGAGCTCCTCATCATGTTGCTCCTTTTGCAAGTTTAAGTCAATTTAAGTCGCTTTGGTATAAAGGAGTAGTTTTCTTGTTTTGTCTAACAATTACATCCGTTATTTTATATCGTTCTGGAAATAAAAATGAGAGGGAATTCTCTAAACTTATCCTTGCTTTACATATTTATTTAATCTTCAGTTTATTAATTTCTTATTTCGATAAGAATGGAGTTTTGGGTAAATTTTATCTTTTTCGACCATCAAGTGTCACTCTATTATTGACGTTATGCTTATACGGCTTATTTTTAAAAAATAGAATTTCTGAAAACTCTAAGCAGATTAGTTTCGTTGCTCTTGTTTTAATTAGTAGCTTGACGCTCCCCACTCTTCAAGGTCATGAAATAATTTATAAAAGAGTTGAATCAGCAGTCCTTGGTAAGACACCGGTTTATTCACCACTTTTGGTTTTTAAAGACTTTTTACCTGGTCTTAGGAATTCTTTACCTGGATATAAAAATGAATACTCAGAGCTTGAAAAGATTATTCAATCCAGCAATAAAACTGATATTTTTTTAATCGATCCTAAGATTGAAATGAGCTACTTATCATTTGAGAGAAAATACAACAGACCAACTTTAGTGTTTCATAAGTTTGTCCCAACTACAGCTAGCGATATTGTGAGATGGTACGACTTATTGAAGATGAGGGATAATTTATTTGATAAAGGGTGTCCGTCAGATATCACCAATGATTATTCTGTTCGCTTCCTTATCGTTCATAAGAATAACGATAACGTCAACATTTGTGGTAAAGAAATTTATCGCGATCAACGAGTCAAGTTGATTGAACTGGAAAATTAGAAAATATTGATTTTTATTGTCTCTTAAAGTTTAACAGTTTTGGAATATCTCAAGTATGCTTAGAATATTCCAAATATAATTTTCAGGCATACAAAATAATCAAGGCGACAGCAAATATAATTGATGCTCCACCAACTTTGATCGCAGCTCGACTTAACGGTAATTTTTTTTCTAAACCCAACAAACCTAAAAGAATATAACTCAATAAAGCTGCAATTAAAGCAGCAATCATCCGAAGTATGCGTCCTTGGTGAACATACAACATTAGCTGAACAGATGTGAGTAAATCATATTTGTTATTTTCATATGTAGGATTTTTTAACGGGATAGAAAGGGTTTCCCAAGTATTACCTGCATCGGTTGATTTAAAAACGGCTGCTCCAGCTGCGCCAAAGCCATAAATCGTGCGATCTTTAGCGTAAGTAGGGGAAAATTTAACTGGTATTCCTGAAGAAGGAACATTATTCATTCTGGCTAATGCTATGGAATTGTCACCGATCTGAGTAAAATCTTTTCCTCCGTTAATACTTTTAAATAGTCCTTTTCCCCTGACACTAACTAGAAAAGTTTGATCATTTTTGTAATCTGGAGATAGGGCAAGACCTTCTATATAACTATTATCTCCATAGGCAGTATTAACTAATTTATCCCAATTTTCTCCTCCATTTCTTGTCACAAAAATTCCTCTACCAGTTCCAACCATGACGGTTTTATCTGCTTGATAGTTGGGAGAGATAGCCAACTGAATATTAAAGCTTTTTGTTAAGGGAGTATTTTGCGCGATCGCCTGCCAAGTTTTACCTCCATCAACGCTTTTATGTACTCCTTGGGGTCCTGAAGTATAGAGGGTTTTATCCGATGCAAAATTAGGTGATATGACTAAAGAGGGACCATCGTTACCAAAGACCTTTCCTACTTCACTAATAATCGAAAAGGTTTTTCCGCCATTCGTTGACTGAAAAATAATTCCTCTTTGATTGCTTAAATAAACGGTTTTATCCTTGGCAAAATTAGGAGAAGGAGCAATAGTAATTCCACGAACTTCTCTGCTTAGGGGAATGATCTTCCAGGATTTACCTCCATTAGTAGATCTTATTACCTTAGACCATAAGATGCTGGCAAATATAGTTTGATCGGAACTGTAATTGGGAGAAAAGGCCACATCGAAAAAGCGTCGAGGATCTAAATTAGGGGTTACTTTGCCAAAATTACGCCTGAAACGAGGTAATTCTAAGCCTTTGTCAGCTGCTTGCCAGTTCAATCCTCCATCTTTGGTTATGTAAGGAAATCCCACATAAGTAACAGCTATTGCTGTAGAATCATTAATGTAATCTGGGGATACATCTAAACTAACGATCGCACCTCCAAATAAAGTACGGATCTCTTGCCAAACTTGACCCCCATCCGTAGATTTAAATAAGCCATTGAACCCGCCTAGAAAGAGGGTTTGATCTTCTGAAACTGCCAATTTATTGAAGTGAGGTTGCTTAAGCTGATCTGCTTGGGGATCTTTAGTAATTCCTTGGTTAAATTTACGCCAGGTTTTTGCACCATCTTCAGAAACAAATAAGCTTTCATCCCAAGTAGAAGCAAATACAGTCAGTTTGTTATCAGAATTGGGAGCAAAGACTATATCTCTAATAGATCTATCTGATAAACCCTGATTGGCTTCTTCAAAAGTAAGACCATTATCAGTTGTTTTAAAGATACCCTTCTTTTCCGTACCAATCCCATAAGTGCGATCGGTTCTAAAATTAGGTGAGACTGCTATAGTTGTAATAGCACCAGCATTTTTGACTTCATAAGTTTGTTTCCAAGTATTCCCGCCATCTTGGGAAAGGTAGAGCTTTCCTTGATTGTCACCAATAATTATAGACTTCTCATCTTCAGGAGTAAACGCGATCGCTGTAATTTGATGATTGTTGTCCATAACTTGTTTCCAAGTTTGACCATCTTTGCCGATTTTATAGAGTCCTTTTTCCGAGCCAGCAGCTAAAACAATATCAGAAGCCAGGGGAGAACCAGAAACTAGAGCAATATTTAAGTTGTCTAATCCCTTATTAATTTGAACCCAAGAAAGACCTTCATTTTCTGATTTATAGACTCCATTTTCACGGGATGATAAAAAGAGGAGTTTTTGATTACTGGGTGAAATTGATAAAGAAGAAAATTGTACTCCCCCATCTAAACCTTTGACTATTCTTTGCCAAGAGTTTCCTCCATCTGTCGATTTAAATAAGTTGCCCCGCACAATGATAAATACAGTCTGATTCTGTTGGTAGTCAGACAATATTTTTACTTCGGAGACAACATCATGAGGTCTATGAGCAGCAACCCGATTAATATTCAAAAAAAGTAAGTAAAAAGCCAGAACTAAGCCAAGAAAAATACTGACAACTTGAATCAAATATTTATGCTTTTTCAATCTATAAGCTTGTTTCATTATTTCAGAAAATTGGCAGGAAATTTTTTACAGAAGCTGGGAAATTAGACAAAGGGGAAAAAAATCGGGAATGAGTTAGTCTTTTATGAGGATAATTTTGCATCCTACTATAATCGAGTTACTGATGCCAAAGAATATTGGGTAAAAAGTGAACTATGAAGAATAGTTTACACTATCCAAGAAACCCTAGTTCCCCTAATAATGATCCAAAGATAATATTCAACCGCGATCGCTTTCTTAGATTTTTTTAATCTAAAGATCTGTTCCAAAAGCTCCACCACCAGGAGTTTCAATGACAAAAGTATCTCCTGGTTGCATTTGAACAGTAGCAGTACTATCTAATTGTTTAGCTATTCCACTTTTTCTGATAACGTAATTTTTGCCAGCTTTACCCGCTTCTCCTCCTGCTAAACCAAAAGGAGAATTAACTCTACTGCTAGATAAAATTCCCGCAGTCATTGTTTCTAGGAAGCGAACTTTTCTGACTACACCATTTCCGCCATTATATTTTCCTGCTCCACCACTATTTTTTCTAATACTAAAACTTTCTAATAATATGGGAAAGCGTAGTTCTAATACTTCTGGATCGGTAAGACGGGAATTAGTCATTTGAGTATGTACCGCATCAGTACCATGGTAGTTTTTTCCTGCACCTGCTCCACCACAAATTGTTTCATAATACTGATATTTTTCATTGCCAAAAGTAAAATTATTCATAGTTCCTTGAGATGCTGCCATTATCCCTAATGCTCCATATAAACAATTGGCAATATTTTGGGAAGTTTCCACATTTCCAGCTACTACTGCTGCGGGATATTGAGGATTTAACATCGAGCCTTTAGGGATAATTATTTGTAAGGGTTTAAGACAACCATCATTGAGCGGAATATTATCTTTTACTAAGGTACGAAATACATATAAAACTACTGATTGAGTGATGGCAAAAGGAGCATTGAAATTATTATCTAGTTGAGGAGATGTACCTGTGAAATCGATAATTGCAGTGCGATTTTCTTGGTTGATTGTAATTTTAGTATGAATCGTTGCTTGGTTATCTAGTTGTACTGTAAATTCTCCATCTTGCAAGACATCAATTACTTTTCTTACAGACTCTTCAGCATTATCTTGTACAAATTGCATATAATCTTGGACAACTGCAAGACTATATTTATCTACCATTTTTTGCAGTTCTTGTAAGCCTCTATTATTGGCAGCAATCTGGGCTTTAAAATCAGCTATATTTTGCTTAATATTTCTAGCTGGATATTGATGATTAGTTAGGATTTTGTGTATTACTTTTTCTTGAAATATTCCAGATTCAACTAAAAGAATATTATCAAACAATATTCCTTCTTCTTCTATAGTTGTACTATGGGGAGGCATTGAACCTGGAGTAA
>JASJDI010000084.1 GCA_030065155.1 Xenococcaceae cyanobacterium MO_188.B29 | reverse complement strand
TTAAACCGCGTCTAGTTTGAAACCAGTAGTTTTTTAGATAACTTTTTTAGGGAGTCGGGAGTCGGGAGTCGGGAGTAGGAAATAAAAATTGCTTCTTTAAAAAACTCCAGTTCTCTATATGGACACGGTTTATCTTTGAAGTCTCAAAATCATGAAATATACACAAAGTATAGCTTAGTGCAATTGTATCCCCGCCAGAGGCAAGTCTTATCGGAGAGGAGAAAAATATAAATATGGTAACTGTGGATGGGAGCATAACGCTGATGATAATGGCTCGAAAATGATTGCTAAGGTAGGCTTGAGTGTATAACTAGAGGTTCAGAATTATTGGCTTGTCCAATTGATTCTAGGGCTACCAAAAGCCCCCTCCTAATTAACGAACCGCAGGTGAGTTAATAGGTGGTGGGTAGTTTACTATCTATAATTAGTAATGAATATTTGCTAAACAATTCTCATGAAACTAGACCCTAAAATTCCTGCTGGTGAACTACGAGATAAATGGGACAATTTTAAAGACCATTGTAAGTTAGTTAGTCCTGCTAATAAACGCAAACATACTATCCTGATTGTAGGAACTGGTTTGGCAGGAGCTTCGGCAGCAGCTACTTTAGCAGAATTAGGATATAACATCAAAAGCTTTTGTATTCAAGATTCTCCTCGTCGCGCCCATAGTATTGCTGCCCAAGGAGGGATTAATGGGGCAAAAAACTATCCTAATGATGGGGATACAGTTTGGCGATTATTTTACGACACAATTAAAGGGGGTGACTATCGCTCCCGTGAAGCTAATGTCTATCGTTTAGCCCAAATAAGTAATAGTATTATCGATCAATGTACTGCCCAGGGTGTACCTTTTGCTAGAGAATATGGGGGATTGCTGGCTAATCGCTCTTTTGGTGGGGCGCAAGTATCTCGTACTTTTTACGCGAAGGGACAAACAGGACAACAGTTGTTATTGGGGGCATATAGTGCCATGTCTCGGCAAATTGCTACTGGTAGAATTACCATGTTTTCCCGTCGGGAAATGTTGGATTTGGTAGTAATTGAAGGGAAAGCTAGAGGAATTATTGTTCGTAATCTCATTACAGGGGAAATTGAATCCTATGTAGGGGATGCAGTACTTCTGTGTACGGGAGGTTATAGTAATGTTTTTTATCTTTCTACTAATGCTAAAAACTCTAATGTAACTGCTGCTTGGCGATGCTATAAACGGGGTGCTTTATTTGCTAATCCTTGTTACACGCAGATTCACCCTACTTGTATTCCCGTAGCTGGAGACTATCAATCTAAACTGACACTGATGAGTGAAGGTTTACGCAATGATGCTAGGGTATGGGTACCGAAAAAACCAGGAGATCCACGTCCTCCCCAAGCTATTCCTGAAGCAGAAAGAGATTATTATTTAGAAACTAAGTATCCTAGTTTTGGTAATCTTGTTCCTCGCGATGTGGCTTCTCGCAACGCCAAAATCATGACAGATGAGGGAAGAGGGGTAGGCAAAACTGGTTTATCTGTCTATTTAGATTTTCGTGATGCGATTAAAAGATCGGGTAAAAGTGCGATCGCGGAAAAGTATGGTAATCTATTTCAAATGTATGAACGCATCACCGCCGAAAATCCCTACGAAATACCGATGCGTATTTATCCCGCAGTTCATTACACTATGGGCGGTTTGTGGGTAGACTACAATCTGATGAGTACTATTCCTGGTTTGCATGTTTTGGGAGAAGCCAATTTTTCCGATCATGGTGCTAACCGTCTGGGTGCTAGTGCTTTAATGCAGGGTTTAGCGGATGGTTACTTTGTTATTCCTTATACTCTGGGTAATTATTTAGCTAATACAGAGATTAACCCTGTAGATATAGATCATCCAGCTTTCACAGAAGGAAAAGCATCTGTCAACACAAAAATTAATAAGTTACTTAGTATCCAGGGAGAAAAAACTGTAACCGAGTTTCATCGTCAATTGGGTAAACTTCTCTGGGATTATGTAGGTATGTCCCGTAACCGATCTGGATTAGAATCTGTAACTAAAGCGATCGCCGATCTAAGAGAAGAATTCTGGCAAAATGTTAAAGTGCCGAGAAATGCGGATACTTTGAATAAAAACTTAGAATTTGCTGGTAGAGTAGCTGATTTTCTGGAATTAGGTGAGTTGATGGCGCGGGATGCCTTAAACAGAGAAGAATCTTGTGGCGCACATTTTCGGGAAGAATATCAAACAGCAGAAGGAGAAGCAAAACGAAATGATGATGATTTTGCTTATGTCGCTGCCTGGCAATATCAAGGAGATGAACAAATTCCCACCCTCCACAAAGAGCAATTAGATTTTGAGAATGTTAAATTAACTCAGCGTAGTTATAAGTAATATTAAATTCGGGTTAGATACCTCACTTGAAAATAGGTAAGGCAGAAGGCAGGAGGCAGAAGGCAGAAGGCAGGAGGTAGTAAAAAGGAAAAAGGGGGCTTAAGACCCGGATTTAGTGTAGTATTTAAATCTTTTATCCGTATTTTTACATTTGCTTGGTAATTTTCTCGCAAACCTAATTGTCACTTCAGTTGTGTGAGGAGAGACGCGGTCAAATTTGAGCATGGGCTTTAAATTTGACAGAACTCTTGCGTTTAAAATTATGATTAACAAAAATTTACTTGGTCTCTTTAGTTTCGTTTGTATCTCAGGAATAAGTTTTGCAGCCTATAGCTATCCTGCCCAAGGATTAACAGACAAATCTCAGAAAAAAAGTAGTTTTCAACACGAAGTCTATCAAAGTGTAACAGAGAAAACAAAATATGATCCAATTATAGTTGAAAAATCCAACAATGTAGAAAATCAAAGTACTATTGAGCAACCACAACCATTACACATAGCAAGAGCAGTATTTAGTGGCAAAGCTTCTTGGTATGGCCCAGGTTTTCATGGTCGTTTTACTGCCAATGGAGAAAGATACAATCAGTATGCTCTCACTGCTGCTCATCGTAGTCTACCCTTCGGTACTAGAGTTAGAGTGACTAATATGAATAATGGTCGCTCTGTGGTTGTAAGAATTAACGATCGAGGACCTTTCATTCGAGGAAGAGTAATCGATCTATCTACTGCTGCTGCTAGTAATATCGGGATGATTCATCATGGAGTAGTACCAGTAAGAGTGCAAGTAATTAGATAGAATTCAAGATATTTTTCAGACTTCTCTGAGACGATCTAAACTGTTTAAGGGCGTTAGATTTAACGCCCTTATCGTTTTTTGTATGATCTTGAAGGGGTATAAAAGTGCTGCTTTTGCCAAAGGTTAAGGAGTTACGTTCTTATTTAGCCAGTCAAAGACACGGTCGTAAGATTGGATTAGTGCCAACTATGGGAGCGTTACATAAAGGACATATTAGCCTGATTAAAAAAGCGATCGCGCAAAACGATATAGTGGTAGTTAGTATTTTTGTTAACCCGCTTCAATTTACCCCCACAGAAGACTTACAAGCCTATCCAAGACAACTAGAACAAGATTGTCAACAGTGCCAAAAATTGGGGGTTCAAGTAGTTTTTGCCCCGACAGCAAAGGAAATAGGTATAGCTGGAGATACTGATTCTCAAACAGCAACTACAACAGTTGTGCCCCCAGTTTCTATGACTACGGGTTTATGTGGTAAATTTCGCCCAGGACATTTTACTGGGGTGGCAACTATAGTTACTAAGCTTTTAAATATAGTACAGCCTGATCGCGCCTACTTTGGTCAAAAAGATGCTCAACAATTAGCAATTATTCGCCGTCTAGTTAAAGAGCTTAATTTGCCTGTAGAGATAGTTGATTGTCCCATTGTCAGAGAAGTTTCAGGACTGGCTTTAAGCTCTCGTAATCAGTATTTAACTCAGGCAGAAAAACAACAAGCAATCATAATTTATCGTAGTTTACAGACAGTAGAGCAAGAATTTAAAGCAGGAATAAAAGATAGCAATACTTTAATTGAGTTGGCACAACAAAAATTAGCAACTGTACCAGAAGTAAAAGTTCAGTATCTTGAACTAGTCGATCCACAAACTCTTGAGCCTTTGGAGAAAATAGAAAAAACAGGCTTAATGGCGATCGCTGCTCATGTTAATTCTACTCGTTTAATTGATAATATTTTGTTGCGTCAGCGTCAACCAATTGTAGCGGTAGATGGACCAGCAGGAGCAGGTAAATCTACGGTAACAAGGAAAGTTGCCCGCAAACTAGGATTACTTTATCTAGACACAGGGGCAATGTATCGTGCTGTTACTTGGTTAGTGATGGAGTCAGGAATTGCTATAGATGAGGAAAAAGCGATCGCTTCTTTGCTTAAAGAGGTAAAAATCGACCTTATTCCCCCTAATGCTGCGAATTTACCTCCTTTGGTCTATATTAATGGTCAAGAAGTCACTCAAGCCATTCGTACTCCAGAAGTAACGGCAAATGTGTCTAAAGTTGCTGCTATGGGTTTTGTTCGCGAGCAATTGGTTAGACAACAGCAACGATATGGAGAAAAAGGGGGAATTATCGCTGAGGGAAGGGATATTGGTACTAATGTTTTTCCTGATGCCGAACTAAAAATTTTTCTGACTGCTACAGTACAAGAAAGAGCAAGGAGACGCTGGCAAGATTTACAAAATCAAGGTAGAGAGGATATCGATATAGAACAACTAGCTCAAGATATCCAACAGCGAGATGAACAAGATAGTAATCGTTCCCTTGCACCTCTAAAGCAGGCAGAAGACGCGATCGAAATTATCACTGATGGTTTAAGTGTTGAAGAAGTAACCGATCGAATTATCGATCTGTATCGTCATAGTTTTTGTTGATTGTTGATGGGAACTAGTGGTGTTTGAGAATTGATGTAAATTCATTCTGAACTCCTGAACTCCTGAATTCTACTTTCAAGACAGATTGGTTAATTAATTTTCAGAAATTTTAACCATTGTCCCTGATTTAATCTGCTCATTAGGATGGAGAATTACTTTTTCTTCGACTTCTAATCCACTTTCAATCACTGCCTCAAAATTGCTGCGTTGGCTTACCTCTATCTGACGCTTTTGAGCTTGATTATTTTCTACCACAAAAGTACACCAAGTATTGGATAAGTTACGATTATTGCCAGGTTCGCAGCGAAATAAAGCACTTAAAGGGATAACTAAAACATCTTGTCCTGACCAAACAACCGTTCTTGTTTCTACGCGATAGCGATCGCCTAAAGGTATATCAGTATCGACAAAATCAGCAATTACATTGACTCGCTGTTCTTCTACGCCTAAAGCTGAGACTTTAGTAAAAGCAGAAGGTTCTATATAACGCACCTTTGCCTCAAGAGTTGACTCTCCACCCCAGTGTTCGAGAAACATAGTAGCACCAGGTTTAACTTTCACCGCATCAGAAGAGAGTAAATCGACTACAATTTCTAAATCTTGAGGATTTCCTAATTCTAAAAGTTCAGCCCCTGCTTCTACATACTTGGCACTTTCTAGATTGACTCTAAATACATAACCATCGATGGGTGAGGTAATATTAGTACGCCTAGCATCATCGGTTAATTTGGCTAATTCTGCCTCAATGCTAGCAATCCGCGCATCATACACATCTAAGAGATAATCTGGATCTTGTTGTTCGGCACGAAGAATAGAAAGAGCTTTTTGAGCAGCATTAACTTCTGCTATGGTACTATCGAGGACTCTCTGTTCTGCTTCTAAAGCTCTAATTTTCGTGGTTTCTTCTAATTCTGCTCGTTCTTTTTCTTGACGAGAAATTACTCCATCGGAATGTAACTGTTGGTTGCGTTGACGATCGCGTTTTGCCTGTTCTAATTCTGCTCTAGTTCGTTCTACTTTAGCCGAGGCTTCTCTTTGTTTGGCAACTGCTGCCAGAATCCTCGCTTCAGCTTGGAGGAGAGCTTCTTGTTTAGGACGCTGAGTTTCTACTCCTGTTTTTTCCGCTTGCCACTGGCGCAATCTGGCTTGAGCTTCCCTTACATCAGATTCTAAGGGTAAAGGATCGATTTGAGCAATGATATCTCCTTTCCTAACTCGATCGCCTTCATCTAACTTAATTCTTTGTAGTCTTCCGTCAACAGGAGCAGAAACCACATAGCGTTTGCGGATACGAGTTTCTCCTTCTTCATCTACCGTTACATTTACATCCCCCCGTCTAACTTCTGCCACATCAACCATCATGGGGGAAGGACGAAACGCCAAAACCAACACTGTCAGTATACCTAAGCCTCCTAAAATATAGGGTAACTGCCGAGGAAAATACTTTCTTTTTGGCTTGGTGGTTGTGGGAGCGATCGATCGCTCTGTTTCTTCTTCTTTGGTTAATGGAACTGGTTTTGATGGTCGATCGATCATTGTTAATTCACAAGTAGGTAGGGACGTTCCATAGAACGTCAGTACAGTAGGGAGTAGGAAGTAGTAAGTCTTCAAATGTCAAAAGTCTACCCTTGTAAGACTCCCTGTTGCCTAGTCTCTGTTCCCGATCTTAAATAATGTAATTAATTTTGTCCGATTATTTACCCCTTTTAATCTTTGAGCCTATTTACTTGGCAATCTTCTCTTAAGTTTATTTACTTATATTTGTCTATATAATTTTAAAAAATTGATTCGAGAAGTATCTTCCATGAAAACCTGGTATTCCCTACTTATCAGCTTATTATTAAGTAGTTCTATAGTACTTCCCGTTAAAGCGCAAATAACTCTTGACGGTACTACCAACACTATTTTAACTCCCATTGATAATGGCATTAGAATCGACGATGGTAATAGGGCAGGAAACAATTTATTTCATAGTTTTGAGCAGTTTTCTCTTTTCAATGGCAGCGAAGCCTTTTTTAATAACGCTAACGATATAGTTAATATCTTTTCTCGCGTTACAGGAGGAAATATCTCCAATATTGATGGTTTACTGCGAGCTAACGGTACAGCCAATTTATTTTTACTTAACACCGCAGGGATTATTTTTGGGGAGAATGCCCAATTAAATATTGGTGGTTCTTTTGTGGCGACAACGGCGGAAAGTATCTTATTTAATAATTATGAATTTAGTGCTACCAATCCCGATGTACCTCCTTTGTTAACGGTAAATATTCCTTTAGGATTACAGTACGGAGCCAATCCAGGTGAAATAATTAATCGCTCTGTGGCACCCGATAGTGAAGAAAACACGGTCGGGCTACAAGTAAAACCATCGCAGACACTAGCACTTTTAGGGGGAAATATTAGTCTTGAGCCAGGAAATATTACTGTAGAAGGAGGCAGAATCCAGTTGGGCAGTGTGGGAGCAAATGCTCAAGTTTCTCTCAACTTTGACGAGGGTTTAATTTTTGAAGCTGAGGGTGTCGAAAACTTCCAAGATCTTACCTTATCTCAGGGGAGCAGAGTCGATGGGGATGGAAAAGCTAACTCGGAAATTAGAGTTGATGGGCGACGACTTTTATTAGAGGATGGCTCAATTATTACCACAAGTAATGAAGGAGCGGAAAAAGGCTCGAATATGATTCTTAACCTTTCCGAGTCCATCGAATTAGTGGGCAGTGGTGCCAGTGATGGTGATAGCGTAATTGATTTTGTTTTAGAAGGAAGAGGAGATGGTGGTGACTTAAATATTATGACCAAGAAACTAATAGTTCGTGATGGAGCTTTTATTAATGCAAACGTTAATAGAGAAGCTAGTGGTAATGGCGGAACTATTAATATCAATGCCTCTGAGTTAGTAGAATTAAAGGGACAAACCAATGATGGTTTCTTTGCCAGTGATATTCAAGGGGGAACATTTAGTAACTCTAATCTGAGTCAAGCAGGTACTATTAATATCAATACCCAAAAATTAGTACTTCAAGACGGAGGAGGAATAAGCGTAAGCGTTGCTCGTGGGGCTAAAGGCAACGGTGGAAATCTGAACATAAAAGCCTCAGAATCAGTTCAATTGAGTGGAATATTTAGAGAAGGAACTGGTGCGGGAGGTTTATTTGCACAATCTAATCCAGATGCCACTGGCAATGCAGGAACTTTAACTATTGACACCAAACAACTAATTCTCAGCGATGGTGCCCAAATCTCCACTGGTACTCAATCTTCAGGTAATGGAGGTGTTATGTTAATTAACGCTTCTGAATTAGTGGAAGTAAGAGGTGGTGTTTTTCGGGATGATGGCTCAAGAGTTACTAGTGGCATTTTCAGTGCAGTAGGAAGACAAGGAGATCTTACTGATTCGACTGGTAAGGGAGGAGATATAACTATTAACACCTCTAAACTAATTGTTGACGAAGCCCAAGTTACTGCTAGTAGCTTTGCCGATGGAGAAGGAGGAAAGCTGACGATCAATGTCGAGAATTTAGTCATTAAAAATGGTGGACAGGTTGGAGTAGGAACATTTGATGAGGGGAATGGTGGCATTATGTTAATTAATGCTTCTGAATCTATCGAAATTTTTGGCAGTGGCTTTGGTTTTAGTCCTCCTGGTGATACATATGTACCTGTTAATCGAAGTTCCCTCTTTGCCAGATCACAGGGAGCCGGTGATGGGGGAAGCTTTACGGTAAATACTGGTGATTTGATTGTTCGGGATGGGGGTGAAGTAACTACTAGTGGACTTGCTTCTGGATTAGCTGGCGATTTATTAATCAATGGTAATTCTATCTTTTTAGATAATGGCTCAATCAGTGCTATGAGCATTTCCAGCGCAGGTGGAAATATTATTCTGGAAATTGATGATACTTTAACTTTAAGAGACAACAGTACTATTTCAGCGAGAGCTTTCAATAATGCCAATGGCGGTAATATCGAGATTAATTCTGATTTGATTGTTGCTTTCCCCAATCAAAATAACGATATTATTGCTAATGCAGAAGAAGGAAACGGGGGAAATATTGAAATTACTACTAGAGGAATCTTTGGCATAGAAGAACGTCCCCTAAATCCTTTCACTAACGATATTAATGCTAGTTCCGAGTTTGGCTTAGATGGCACAATTAACATCAACCTCCTAGACACTAATCCCGTCGAGGGAATAGAAGACATACCTAGATTTGTGATCGATCCTGATAAATTAGTGGTTTTCAGTCTTTGTAGTTTAGCTAGAGATAGTGAATTTTACTATACAGCCAAGGGTGGGAATACACCCGATCCTGTGGAAATAAGAGATGAGGGAGTTATTGCCGTAGATTTAGTTGAACCTGTACCGTTTGGGGAAGAAGAGGGGCAGAGGCGCAGGGGAGCAGTCCTAAAGGATACCGCTTCGCATAAGGGGCAGAGGAGCGGAGGAGATAGGGAAGATAGGGAAGAGATTGTGGAGGCGCAGGGATGGATTTTTCATGAGAATGGAGTTATAGAGTTAGTTGCTTATAAAACCGATGTTAATGGTTCTCCTCCCCAACCAAGAGATCCTAGAGTTTGTCCGAAGTGAGAGTAAGGAGTCAGGAGTTCAGACGTAGGGGCGAACGGTGAGACAGTTGCGGTGGGCGGGTTCCCCGACATAAGCAAACTGTTGAACCCGAAGGGCCGTTCGCCCTTACAGGAGTTCAGGAGTTCAGGAGTTCAGGAGTCAGTAGCCAGGAACTTCTTATCCCATTTCTCGAAAATAGCTAGATATATAGAGAGTTATCAGCTAATACAAAAAAGTCTTACAACTTTATGTTTCTTCTGACTTCTGACTTCTTCGGTGCGCGTTCCTTAGGTGATTAAAAATCACCAGGGTCGCACCGCTTCTGACTTTTACCCCCATACTCAGTCTCTCGTTACTTTTGAAGGTGAGGCACGCTGAATCGCATTCAGCAAGTGCAATCACCTTGTTGAGAATTGGTATTACTTGCTACTTACTACTCCCTACTCACGCTGTTAAGAATCGGTGTTAAGTCGATGGTTTTCCTCGTAACGTTTTCCCTAATCTTTGGACACCAACAGAACAATCGAGACGATCTAAGTGAATCTCAATAAAAGAGAGACAGTTTTGATTAAACTTGGCTTTTTCTAAAGCTTGTTCCAGATCTGCTTCTGTTTGCACGTCAAAACTCCAGCTATCCCCAAAAACTTGCGGTAATTGATGATATTTCCAAGGTTGAATATCATTGTAAGAGCCTTCATGAATAGCTCGTTCGATCGTATAACCATCGTTGTTAATCAAGAAGAAAATGGGATTAAGCCGATGCCGAATAATTGTTGATACTTCTTGGCAGGTCATTTGGAAAGCTCCATCTCCTACTAACACAATTGGTCTGCGCTCTGGTGCAGCCAGGGCTGCTCCCAAACAAGCAGGAACAGCATAGCCGATCGAAGTATACAATGCCTGTCCAATGTATTCCGTATCTCCATACAATACTAAATCGATGGTTGCAATTAAAGCATCTCCAGTTTCAGCAATTACGATCGATTCACCTTCTAACTCTGAGATAAAGCGATTTATACGGTTATAAAACCTGGCATTAGTTAGTTTTTGCTCGGGTATAACTCGGAAATTTGCTGATAAAGACTCTTTAGCTGGTTTAATATTTAATAATGCGGATTTTTGCGGCTGAAGTTTATTCGTCAAACCTGTCATAAAAGCTGGTAGCGAGACAGGATGATAGAAGTGATGTTTGATTTTAACTTTGTCTGAATTGGCGTTAATCAGTTTTGCTTCAGGCAATTGGGCAGTAAAACCCCCCAAATTAATATCAGACATAAAAGCCCCTAGACATAAGATACAGTCAGAGTTTTCTACTCTCTGCTGTACATATTCTTGGCTCAAAGTTCCTGCATAGCTACCAATAAATTGGGGGTGCATTTCTGACAAGATTGATTTACCTAACAGAGTAGTAGCAAAAGGATATCCTGTTTTATCTAGCAAACTACTCAATAGATCCGCAATGCCATAGCGATGTAATTCTACCCCTGCCAAAATAATTGGTTGCTGAGACTTGTCTAAAAGTTCAACTGCTTCTTCTACCGCTTCAGATAAAGCTTGTTTATCGATAGTCGGATTTGAGGGTAAGTCAACGGTTTCCCATCCAGGACAGGGCTGATCTACCATATCGGTAGGAATTTCAATATAAACTGGTCTTCTTTCTCTTAAACAAGCAGCTATAGTTCGATCGATCTGGCTAGCTGCCTGAGTCGGACTGGTTATTCTTACTGCTGCTACAGTAATTTTTTCAAACACTTCTAGTTGCAGATTGTAATCCACTGCGGTGTGATGAAGGAGAAGGTTTTGTCTTTGTTGACTAGTAGAAGGCGCACCACTAATAACGATCGTTGGTACTAATTCGGCATATGCCCCCGCTACAGCATTAACTAAACTCAATCCACCCACATTATAGGTAACACAAACTACACTAACTCCATTGAGACGGGCATGGGCATCAGCAGCATAGCCAGCATTAAGTTCGTTACAAGTAGCGATTAACTTCAGATTGTTTTCCAGCAAAACATCCATTAACCCTAAGACATAATCCCCGACTACGCCAAAAATATTGCTGATACCAATCTCTTGTAGTCGTTTAGCTAAATATTCTCCGACAGTTAGCAATTCTTTTGACATCCTTGTACCCTGCCCTGTTAAATTATTTGCTTGAGGTTTAATATTTTTCTTTAGTTTAACGATCTTGATATATGTTGCAACCCAAAAATAAACCTGAGGTAAATGTAACTGCGTTTAATTGCCGTGTAACAATTCTGCTAGTTTATCTAATAGTTCTTGTTCATTATAGGGTTTAGAAAAATAAGCTGAAGCTCCTAAATTCATCGCTAGTTTACGATGTTTTTCATTACTACGAGAAGTTAACATAGCTATGGGAAGTTGTGCAAATTCTGCTCTTTCTTTTATTTCCTCGAGAACGCCATAACCATCTAGTCGAGGCATTTCAATATCACAAATAACAGCTTGTACTGAAAGTCCACTAAGCAATTTATCTACAGCTTCTCGACCGTCTTTAGCTTGTTCTACTCGATAACCAGCTTTTTCTAAAGTTAAACTCAGATAGCGACGCACATTAATAGAGTCATCAACTACGAGAATAGTTGTGGTTATAGATCGATTTTTGGTTTCTGTAAGATTCTGATGGGATTGATGGTTAGAAGAGTAATTGCTTAAACACTCTTCTATTAATGAGAGAGGATCTACTAAAGGAAGAACTTTCCCATCACCGAAAACTACTGAGCTAATAACACCTGAAGGTAAAAGAATAGGGCTATCAATAGTTCTAATGGTAGATTCTTGCTCGTACCAAAAATGACTAATTTGCAATGCTGCAAAAAACTTTTCATCTCCTACCACTATAGCCATAGTTCTATCAATAACAGGATTTCCAGTTAGATCGACATTATGATGAGAATGGCGATAAACTAAAGTTTTTTCTATTTCTACTAAAGGAATTTCTTTCTGATTCCAAAGTATATTTTTAGTGTGTGTTGAAGTTGTTATTAGTTCTGATGTTAAAGGTACAAGCTCTAGAATGCTATTAGCAGGAATAGCAAAAATAATACCAGCTTGTTCGATAACTGCCACTCTTAAGATGGATAAAGTAAAGGGAACTCTGAGAGTAAAGGTTGTACCTTGTCCTAGTTCTGTAGCAACTCGAACATCACCACGAATTTCTTGGAGATTAGTCTTAACAACATCCATCCCCACTCCTCTACCTGAAAGTTCGGTGACTTTTTGGGCTGTACTAAATCCAGGTTCAAAGATAAAGTTTAGTAGTTCTGCTTCTGGTATTTTTGTTACTTCTGAGCTAGGAATACCCATCTGGACAACACGATCGCGGATTTTGTCTATAGAGATACCACCACCATCATCACTTAAGGTAATCACAGTGTAAGTACCTTGATTGTTTGCTTGGATGGTAATTGTTCCTGATGGAGACTTTCCAGCAGCAATACGGGTTTGGGGGTCTTCGATACCATGGTCGAAAGCATTCCTTAACAGATGCATTAAAGGATCGCCGAGAGCTTCGATAATGGAGCGGTCTAAGAGGATATTTTTGCCTACAATTTTGAGGTTAACTTGTTTATTAAACTGGAGATTAAGATCGCGAATTACTCTGGGAAAACGTTTGACTACTTCAGCAAAGGGTAACATTTGAGTACGAGTAACGTTACCTTGCATGGATTTGGTAGTGTAGTTAAGGTTACGGACTGCTTGGTTAATTTCTTGTAATCCTAGTTCGATGTCTGTGGCGACTTCTTGCAGTTGAACAATGGTTTCTATTTGTTCTTGACAGATAAGATGAACGTCACTGTAGCGATCCATTTCTAGGCTATCAAAACGATCGCTTTGTGTATCGGCTCTGCCGATAACTCGATTACTAGTTAAGAAACTAACTGAATTTGCTAATAGTTGTTCTTGATTGGTGATTAATCCTTCTACAGAAGCTCGATCGTACCATTGTCTTAATTGAGTGTTAGAACCTTCTATCTGAGATATTCTCTGACCCATCAAGACAACGGCGTTTTGTAATTGTTGTAATCTTAGATTGATAGTGTTGCGGTCTAAAATAAGTTGTTCAAAAAGATTATTAAATTGTTTTAGTTGGGAAGCTGGAACTCTTACCATCTTATCTATAGATGGGATTTTCTGTGGCGATGTGCTAGGGAAAAAGTCTTTCGTTGTTGGTTGAATTATGGTTTGTTGTTCTTCAGTATTGTCTACATCGACAGCAGACTCTAATTCGCTCAATTCTAAGGAACTATCTTCTAAGGCATCTACATCTGCCTCGAGGGGAAGCTCGCTTTCAGCTATCTCAAAAGCAGACTGTAGCTCACTTAATTCTAAAGAACTATCTTCTAAGGCATCTACATCTGCCTCGAGGGGAAGCTCGCTGTCGGCGATCTCAAAAGCAGACTGTAGCTCACTTAATTCTAAGGAACTATCTTCTAAGGTATCTACATCTGCCTCGAGGGGAAGCTCGCTATCGGCGATCTCAAAAGCAGACTGTAACCCACTTAATTCTAAGGAACTATCTTCTAAGGTATCTACATCTGCCTCGAGGGGAAGCTCGCTATCGGCGATCTCAAAAGCAGACTGTAACCCACTTAATTCTAAGGAACTATCTTCTAAGGGATTAAGAGTAGCATTGATATCAGGATCTTGGTTAGCTGAGTTATCAACCTCCAGATCAGAGGGTAATTTGTCAACCTTGCCCCGTAAAACTAGAGCGTGGGATCGCCTCCAAGTTTTTAAAGCACGGTCTGTTAAAAGTTCAATTTCTTGGTTTGATAAAGTTTCTGCTTGTTGTTGGATCGACTCACACAGTTGTGTAAAAGATTCAAGATTTGCCATTTTACCGAAGGAAATTAATTCTTGGGCTGTGGTAGCTAATTCTTGAGCTAGTTCCCCAATTCCTATGTCTTTTAACTGGCTTTCAAAGCGGTCTAAAACCGTATCCACTCCTTCCTCAAAGATAAGTAGAGCAGGATCGACATCTTCATCTTGTGCCATTAAGGCATCTTCGTCTGTATCTTCTAAGTCTCCGAGATATTCTCGTAACTGACCAAAAATTGATTCTGCGCGCTCGCCAAGATCACTGTCTGTAATTTCTAATCCTTGACGATTTAACTCGCTAAGGGTGCGCAAGCAATCAACACTTTGTAGTAATAATGTTTCTACTTCTGTTGTAATTTGACTAGAAGCATAGCGGACTCGCAAAATTTTCAAAAAATCTTCTAGACGATGGGCAACTCTACTCAGACTATCAAAGCCCATCATGGCAGCACCACCCTTAATACAGTGAGCAGCACGTAAAACTATATCGACTTGCTGAGGATTGATGACAGTATCGGCTAATCCTAAAAGATTAGATTCCATGCGATCCAAATATTCTTGAGCTTCATCAAGAAAATCAAGGTGAATTTGCTGTTCTGTATCCATGGTGGTTAAAGTTAGTAATTTACTCTGTTAAATGAATAGATGTCGCGATCGCTTGAGTTACTAATGCTTATCAATTAGCCCATAGCTATGATCTTCAATCAGCTACTTTAAACTGAGCTACAGTAGACTCTAGTTTGGCAGCTACTTGGGCAGTTTCCACAATTGATTGTGCTACTTCCTTAGAAGATTTGGATGTAGTTTCCGATAAGTTGGCAATTTTTTGCATCAAGTTGGTAACATTTTGGGAAGTATTTGCCTGAGATACTGTTGTTTGGGAAATAGAACCCATTAATTGGTTAATTTCTTGAGATTTTTCTAATACTTGTCCTAAGCTTTGTTTGGTGGATTCTACTAAGCGTGTGGTTTCTACTACCTGTGATGTACCTGATTCCATAGCTTGGTTGACTTCCTGGGTTTCCGCTTGAATTACTGCCACAATATTGGCAATTTCTTTGGTTGCTGCTGCGGACTGTTCTGCTAATGCACCCACTTGTTCGGCTACGATCGTAAAACCTTGTCCGTATTCTCCTGCGCGTCCAGCCTCGACACTAGCATTAATAGCTAATATATTGGTTTTTAGAGCAATTTCTTCGATAAAAGAAACTGCTTGGGAGATTTTTTGTGAAGATTCTCCTAAACGCTTCATTTTTTTAGCTGTTTCACCCACTGTAGTTCTCAGTTCTAGGATACTGTCTACAGTTAAATTCATATCACTGGTACTATTCAAAACAGTGTTATAAGTATCATCAGCAATCTTTTCCGCTTGGTTGGCATTTTCGGCAACTGTCTGAATCGATCGAGACATTTGTTCGACAGACATCAAAGTATCGCGAGTTTCCTGAGCCTCAGTAATAGCTTGCTCTGCTAACAAAAGAATTGCTTCCTCATTTTGTTTCAAAGAAGAGCCCACTTGGCTAGTTGACTGTTTGGCTTCAACAGCAATTTCTTGTAAATTATCAATAATAGCGTTAAATAAGTCAGCAACTGTACTGAGTTCAAGGGATTTCAAGTTAGCTCTGACAGTTAAATCTCCATCTGTGGCATCGGACACTTCATCGATGAGGGTATAAATTGCTGCTTCTAGCTCTTCTTTTTCTTGGCGTTGTTCATCAGCTACAGCTTTTTGCTGTTGGAGTAGTTCTTTAACCCGATCGACCAGCTTGTTCAAGTTATTGGCTAAAGTTCTAGTTTCCAGAGTACCCTCTAAACTAGCTGTAACATCTAGATTTCCTGACGCTACCTGTTGAGTTTTTTCTGATAACTCAGTCAGAGGTCGAGATAATTGCTGCGCTAAAGCAATAATTAAACCTATAGAAATGATACCTAGAACAATTGCTGTAAGAGTAAAAGCCTTCAACAAACTCTGCCCTGCTGCTCTGATTTCGGCAGCATCCACTGACGAAATCACCACTAAATCTGTTTTGGGGATAGTCGCAAAATTGTAAATTTTGTCTTGATATTCCAGTTGAGCAAAAATAGAGACCTCCGCAAAAACTTCTTTTTGTTGGAGACTAATATTGGCAAAGTTTGCTTGTTGCTGAATTAACTGCTCTACTTGGTCAAGACTTTGACCATTTTCCAGAGAATCTGCAATGGTTTTGGCGACTTGCAAAATCGCTACACCACCAACTGTCTCCTTAATTTCTGCACCAGAGCCTGAAGGAGCGATACTACTCATAATAGAACCAGCTTGAGAATCAACAACTTGAACTATCTGAGATTGATTAAGCCCAGCTGAGAGGTAAGCATTAAGAGTCGAGTCGAGTACCTTAACTGGTATTCCTGCCTTAATCACGCCCAAAAACTCTTTAGTTTCTGGATCTGTGACAGCTTCTGAGAGAGCAAAAACTACAGCATTAGCAGACTCATCAAATTCTGGTTCGTCGATCGCTCGTCCATTTTGTTTGCTTGTTTGCCACCAACCTTCATCCCGCTGGACGAAATCAGAAGTCGGATTACTAAAAGCAAGATTGAAGCCGTTACGGTCAGTAAAAAAGATTTCTATGATATCGCTAGATTTAACTATTTGTTCTAAATAGTTATTCAGATTGGCATCAGCTTTGAGTAATTTGGTAGCAGCAAACTGTTGTTCGACGGCTTCAATGGATTGTTGCGGTAAACCTTGAGCCTGAGCTTCTTGACTACCTACTTGCATTGCCTCTATAACCACTGGGTTAGAAGCAACTAAATCGGGAATTTTGAAAGAGTCGCGAATAAAAGCTGTAACCGTACTACTGGTCAAGAGTGTATTTTCCTCAAGTTTGGACAAAGCTTGAGTTTTGGCTCGACGTTCGGTAATAGTGTAGCCGACCGCACTAGCGATAACTAGGGGAAGTAATACTGCTGGTAAAATAGTCGTCAGCAAACGACGACGGAGAGTACCAATTCCTTTAAATTCATCAACTACAGATTTAAGGGGAGAAATTTTTTCTGCTATTAAGTTCGTGGATTCTTGTTCAGTAGTCATGGCAATTAGAAATTATATATTTAGATTTATTGGGCGAGTAGTTTCACCCCAACTTAGTTAGAGTTAAGTGTAGTTAAAGCTTCTGAGATGCCATTAAAATCCAAGACGGGAACTATAGCTTCTTCTTGCTGCACCACACCACATAAGTAAGGAGCTATGTTAGAAGAAAAAGCATCTAAAGAGGACTGAATTTGTTCTGGTGGTAAACGGAGAATCCCTTGAAGGCGAGTAACGGCTAACCCGATATAAATTGTTGGTTCAGAAGTAGTTTGCAACACAATAATTTGATATTGCCGAGGAGAAATTAATCGAGAAGGCAAGGTTAACAATCGAGCCAGATCGAACACGCAAAATACGCGATCGCGAGAACTCATAATACCAATGACAGATTCTGGCATACTGGGCAAAGGAGTTATTTTTTCTGCTTCAACTAATAAAGACTCTTGCACCTGTTCCGTTGACAATAAGGCTGTCATATCTGATGTCAGTTGAAATCGAATATAAGCATCCCCTGGAGCTAAATCTGCCTTAAATAAATCTTGTAAATGGGCTTGAATTCTCGCAGCTGGACTAGATGCTGTCATTAGTAATTACCCCATTGCTTCTTGTAGCGCACTGACTAATTGTTCTTGACTACAGGGCTTAGTAACGTAAGCTTTTACCCCTTGTTTTTTCGCCCATAAGCGATCGACATCTCGATTTTTGGCAGTACAAGCAATGACAGGAATCTCTGCTGTCTCAGGATTCTTTTTCAGTTTACGACAAATATCTAAACCTCCCATCTGAGGCATCATCCAATCAGTAACGACGGCATCGGGTTTATTGGCTAAAATTTTGACAATTGCTTCTTCTCCGTTAGTTGCCATAATAATGTTGTAACCAGCATTGGTTAAATATTTTGCCATCAAATCTAATTCGGATTTTAAATCGTCGACAATTAAGATAGTTTTCATGATTTTTAGGAGTTAGGTAGATTAATTTTGCATAAAAAATAGCAATTTTGAGCTATACAAAAAACAATACAATAAGTTGATAATTCATAAAAAGTAAGCTAGTAAAATTATATTACTTGAGATATTTTTCAATCATTAGCATCAATTCTTGCCTGGTAAAAGGTTTGGTAAAATAGTCTGTTGCTCCAGCTATTTTAGCTCTAGCCTTATCAATTAAGCCAGTATTTCCTGTCACCATAATAATCGGAGTACGATCGCAATGGTTACTACCTCTTAATAATGCACATAGCTTATAGCCATTAATTTTAGGCATATTAATATCTAGTAAAATTAGGTCTGGATTGACATGAAAAATGATGGGTACAGCTTGCACGGGATCATCTATAGCTTTGACTTCAAACCTGTCTGGATCGAGAAAACGTTGAATCTCTTTTAAAATAGTAGGACTATCATCAATACATATTATTTTCCAGGTTTTGACCGCACTATTTTCTGGATTGCCAATCTCATTATTACTATTAGTAGATGAATAAAATGAGATTGACTGCCGAACATTTTGTTTGGCTCCAGGAATACTAGGTAATCGATCTAAAGGTGGTTGAGCATTACTTAACTGAATTATTTCCTTGTCAATGTATGGAGATAAAATCTTGGCTACCTGAAGCTCATCTTTTTGCAATAAAAGTGATAGTTGACGAATGCTAGTGCGTCCCCGTATTACTTGGGTTAGCTCTTTAAGTGTTTTATGATTCAATAAGCCAGCAGCAGGAAGCGGTTGTTGTTCCCAACCAACAGCAAAATAAGGACGTTGATGGACAGAAAGCAATTGGTTACTGCAATTTTGCTGCCATTTTTGGAGTCTAATTTGCTCTAGTTCCAAACATTCTGATATGTTTAGAGAGAGAATATTACCAAATTTAACTTTAATCCACAGGGGAAGAGAATATCCATCTTGCCAGGAAGAAGTACCTCGATCTAGCCAAAGACAAAAACTCAGTCCATCTTTGGTTATCTGTTCAAGAAGTTTTAAACCCTGAGATGAATCGAGATATTTTTCTGTTAGTAGCCAACAAATAACCTTACTATAAAAATTTTTATTAGAAGACTTTTCTGGTACATAGGATTCTAGCTTGGCATCGGATGAAGGTAGCTCTTTTAAGCCATTTAGGGCTTGTTTGAACCCAAGATAACGAAGATGATACTTAAGCTGGTCTAACAACTGTGCAGAACAGTAAATATACTTTAACTTCCCCTGTTGTAAATAAATTTTCCAAGAAACCAATCCTTCATCAAGTTCTAGACAACCAGAACTATTAGAGTTAGCTAGTTGAGACAATAACTCCCGAGGATTGAGTTTTGTAGTTGTCGCCATTATGATTAAAAATCAACTTACTAAGGTTATAGTTCCCAAAATAAGTTGATAATTTATCAAAGTTTTGTCACCTAATTTGAATTAGCCGATACTATCGGATAGTAAGAGAAAAATATTAGCTAGTTGCTATTAGAAAAAAGCTAACGATTAAACTAACTCTGCAATTTGCTCTAAAAAATATCTACGGTTTCGATTATGATTGCTATGTTTACCACTTTAATTCGATCTCAATTGGCTGTTCAGAATAGTCTGGTGGTTCAAATTTTTTGATAATAATGTTTAGTAGCCAGTCAGGAATAAAATACTCCCCGCTTTTTAATTCAGCGTTACGTTTTTGAACACGCTTGGCAATGGTTTCTGGATTTGCTCTGAGATGATATAAATAAACTTGAGCATCAGTTTCGATCGCAATCTGTCGTAATCGATCGCGCTCTAATCTGGTATGACCAGGAAAATCCAGCACAACACTACACCCTCTGCAAAGTAAGTCGTGGGCAATTGGGAAAAAGACATTTTCAACCCGTTGTACATACTGACGATGAGTTTTAAAATTATCTTCTTCTGGGAAAAGTTTCAGAATTAATCGATCGAGTGAAAAGAAAACTGCACCTTTACTTTCGGCTAAACCGATGGCAAATGTAGTTTTTCCCGAACAAGGCAACCCACAAAAAAGATACAGACATGCTTGTTCTTGTTCGTCTACACTGTTCACTTGTTTCTTATCCCAACTTAAATAATGTTTACTACAGATGCATCGTAAGGGCGAACGACCCTACAAAAATTAATGTGTAATGGTTTTAATTTAAATTGGTATTGTAAATATTAGCAATGGTAACGATATTACATACTCCTAACTTTCACACTAACTACGAACTCCTAATTCCTAACTCTTAACCACTCACTTCTAAGGTAGAGTTGAAACAGAATTTAAAATCAGACTTTGATGCAAACTCACTTACTCTCGCCCTCAGGGGCAGAAGTTATTTTAGGACAGCAACCAACAGATATTTTAGCCGTACCCTTGCAACCTAGTGCTACTACAATGTTTGGTCCTCGTGGTGCTTGTCTGGTATCTGCAACTGGAGCTTTATGGGTAGCGGATACGGGACATCATCGCTTGTTGGGATGGCAAAAGCGTCCAGAAAGAGACGGACAACCTGCTGACTGGGTAATTGGACAACCTGACTTTCAACAAGAAGGACAAAATGCTAAGGGAACACCATCCGCAGCAACGGTAAGCGTACCCACAGGGATTTGCGTCTGTGGCAAAGGGTTAGCAGTTGCGGATGCTTGGAATCATCGAGTTTTGCTTTGGCAGGAATTACCAGAAGATAGTAATGTTCCTGCGGATTTGGTCTTAGGACAAGCAGATTTTAGTCAAAATCAAGCCAATAGAGGTTATTTAGAAACCTCAGCCGATCGCATGCACTGGTCTTATGGTGTACTCTATCATCAGGGTAAACTGTTTGTTGCTGATACGGGTAATCGGCGAGTTTTGGTGTGGAATCAGTTACCAGAAGAAAATGGTCAACCAGCAGATTTAGTTTTAGGACAGCCCGATCTCAACTTACGAGACGAAAATGCTGGTGGTACACCGACAGCTTCTAGTATGCGTTGGCCCCACTCGATCGCTATTTGGCAAGATAATTTAATTGTGGCTGATGCTGGCAATAATCGCATTATGATTTGGGATGGAATACCCACAGAAAACAATACTCCCTGTCAGATAGTTTTAGGACAGCCTAATTTTGCTGATGTTGAACTAAATCAAAGTAGTTACTTTCCCTCTGCTAAAAGTTTAAGTATGCCCTATGGTGTAGCTGTCTATCAGGACTGGATTGTAGTTGCTGATTCTGCTAATTCTCGTTTATTGGGATGGCGAGATATTTCTCATAATGGAACGGTAGCCGAAGCTTTAATAGGTCAAGCACAGTTTAATAGTAAAAGCGAGAATCGCTCATATGGGAAAGCTACTCGGAATAGTCTTTGTTGGTCTTATGGCATTCAAATTTGTGGTGATACAGCGATCGTAGCTGATTCTGGTAATAACCGAGTTTTATTATGGTCACTTCATTCGTTGTGAGAGCTTCTGATTGTAGTTCTTAGTTCTCACTATGGTCACATGACTATCAACAATAACTTGTTTAAACCGCGTCCATATAGAGAACTGGAGTTTTTTAAAGAAGCAATTTTTATTTCCTACTCCCGACTCCCGACTCCCGACTCCCTAAAAAAGTTATCTAAAAAACT
>JASJDI010000083.1 GCA_030065155.1 Xenococcaceae cyanobacterium MO_188.B29 | reverse complement strand
TTTAGCATCCTCTCACTCAAAATCTTGGTACTTTTGAGAAAATTTAGGAGCAAAAATTAAATTTAGTAATGCGCAACTCATTACTCCTTACTTATTACTCATTACTTATCCTCACAGACTACTTTTTCAGCAAACCCTAAGTAGTTGTGCAAAATTAAGATCAATTCGTCGAAAGTAGTAAGAGATTGTGGTGTAGAGCAAAATAGATTTTACATAGGAAGAGGGTTGCTTATTTCTGAATTAAGAGCCATCCACTGATCGTAAAACCAAAGAAATTAGGTAACCAAGCTGCTAGAAAAGGAGACAAAGTTCCTAATAAGCCTAAAGCTCCCATTAAAAAAGCAAGTAGATAATAACTAAAAACTATACAGATACAAAGCCCAAAACCTCTGACTCTATTTATATGTTGAGAGCTAATACCTACCATAGAGCCAATACAAGCAAAAACTAAACAAATAAATGGAAAAGCTATCTTTTGTTGAATACGAACTTGAAATAATAAAGTTTTTTTTCTATCTCCACTAACCTTAATAATATCTAAGTAATTTTGAGCTTGAAAAATATTCATCTCAAATAAATCTATATCTTGCTTAGCAAAGGCTAAGAGAGCTTTAGTAAAAGGAAATTGTTGATGATTAAAATGTTTAGTATTTCTATCGTCTAAGTATTCGATTTCAACCTTAAATAAATCCCACACATTTTTATGTTCATTCCACTGAGCAGTTTCACAGGTAATAATTTGAGTTAGAGTATCTTCTGACCAATTAAGAATAGTGAGCCCGTGAAAAACTTTACCGTCGAATCTTTGAGCATAGAATAATCTTTTGAGCCTTTTCCTAGAATATTTTTGTTCTGGTGTAATAATTTGATATTCAGGATAAATCAAATTTTGTTTTTGTAAGTCCAATAAATCTTTTGGCATATATTTTCCCTGTAAAATAGTTGCTTTTTCATTAGCAATAGAAACAACAAATTCATTAAAAAAAAACGTAATGTTGGTAACAATAAAAGCAAATAATAAAGCAGGAATAATTAAACGATAAATACTAATACCAACACTTCTAAAAGCAATCAATTCACTATTATTACTAAGAGAGCCATAAGTCAATAAAGTTGCTAGCAATACTGATATAGGCAAGGCATAGGCAACAAATTCAGGAATATTAAGCAAAAAAATTTCAATAGCAGTCTTAATTGGTAAATTATATTCAGTAACTTTATAAGCCAAATCTGAGAGAGTACCTAAAGTTACTCCTAAGGAAGAAAATAAACCAACACTAAATAAGAAAAATACAATTATCTCTTTAAGAAGATATCGGTCTAGCAAAGACATTAAAATATACATAATATCAGAAAATAATTACGGAAGCTGTTTTTGTCTTCTATAAGTTAATCTATTTTAATTTCCCAACCTAAATATAAAATTTTTAAGGTCACTCCAAATCCAACTGCAATACGTCTGCCACTTCGCTTTGCAGTTGCCAAAAATAAAACAATAAAACTTTTGTTTAAGCTAATGAATTAGATGCTAAAAACAGAATCAAGTAAGGAAAGGATTCGTATGATAGAGTATCATCATAAAATCAGCGCAACTATGATTTATGATAATTTGCCAATTCATAACATTTTTAGCAAGGTGGATGGTAATACTATACCAGGTTTAATAGATTTCAATGGTATGCAACAAATATTATGCAAGAAATATAATTTTCTAGCAATTTAGTCTATTTTTTTACCATTAGGCATAATTGTTGCTGACCAAGATACTTTAAATAAATTTGCTTGTAATAGGTTTGCTCCAATCAAATTAGCTCCTGTTAACTTGGCTTCCATTAAATTAGCTTCTCTCATGTTAGTAAATAGTAATCCTGCCTGAGACAGATTTGCTTGAGATAGATTTGCTTTATCTAAATTAGCATTGAGCAAATTAGTGCCTATTAAATTAGTTTTTGTTAAAGTTACTTGCTGCAAATTAGCATTACTTAAGTCTGCTCCTGCTAAACTGGCTTGAGATAAATTAGCACCTTTAAGATTCGCACCTTTAAGATTCGCTCCATCTAAATTAGCTTTCCTTAAATTGGTAAAACTTAAATTAGCCTTTCTCAAATCAGCAAAACTTAAGTCTGCGCCTTCTAAGTTAGCTTTACTTAGATTGGCATTATGTAAGTAAGCACAAATGAAAGTGGCGTTTTTACAATTTGCTTCTGTTAAATTGGCATTAACTAAAAAGGCTTTAGTTAGGATAGCAAAATTGAGCTCAGCCTGAGTTAATACTGCACCTGTTAGACTTGCTCCAGTTAGATTAGCTCTAATTAGTTTTGTATTTTTTAATTCGGCAGAAACAAAACTACAACTAATTAAATTTGCATCACTTAAATCTGCGTAAGCTAAAATAGCACTACTAAAAATTGTGCCACTACAATTAGTTTTTATCAGAGACGTTGCAGTTAAATTAGTTTGGCAACATTTTGCTTCGATTAGTTGCGCTTCTGCTAAATTGCTTTTAGCTAAATTAGCTTGATTTAGATTAGCATGAATAAGTCTGGCTTTCTTGAAATTACTTTTAATAAGTATTCCTTTAGCTAAATTAATACTATTTAGATGAGCCTGACTTAAGTTTGCTTCTCTTAGTTCAATCTCTTTAAAATTGCGTTGACCTTGTTTGTAACTAGTTAAAATTTCATTAGCATTAGATAGATTACTACAACTCATAAAAACTGCTTTGATTCATTGCTCATAGAATGAATTTCCAGCCTCTCCTTATTACTTGCAAAACTTAATTAGTCTGAATTTTTTCAATAGCTAGTAGCTGCTTACTAAGAGATTAGTAAGTGTAGAGCGCAGATATTAATTCACTAGTAAACTGGGGCGTAAATTAACTTATCTCTATTTAAAAAGGAGTTAAAACCTTATCAATCAGTACTTATTACTCACCACTTCCGCAGAGAAATACTAGCAAAAAGCCAGCTATACTATGCCAACCAGGTCTGGGCATCAAGTTAGAAAAGTCTTGGTTATTATTTTCTCTGATCGAGTCTACCGTTTTGCCGATCGCCTTGCTCGGTAACATACAGCTACATGATTCTGTATCTATTTCTATAGCAGCAAAAAAGAAAAAAGTCAACAGTTTAGAGACTGATCTTTTCTGCTAAATTACTCTAATTGTAACCAAGATAGAGATTATGACCAAACTTAAGGCGTTAATTTTTGATGTAGATGGAACGATCGCAGAAACAGAAAAAAACGGTCATCGTATAGCGTTTAATAGTGCTTTTGCTGCTGCAAAATTAGATTGGCATTGGTCAGTAAATTTTTATGGGGAATTACTGGCAATTTCAGGAGGAAAAGAGCGTATTCGCTTTTATATTGAGCAGTATAAATCTGAAGAACTGCCAAAAGAAGACTTAACAAATTTTATTACAACCCTTCATTTGGCGAAGACCAAATATTATCGTCAATTACTGGAGAAGGGTTCAATTCCCCTACGTCTTGGGGTAGAAAGATTAATTACAGAAGCAAGAGAACAAGGAATACTTCTAGCGATCGCAACTACTAGTGCTTTACCTAATGCTATGGCTTTAGTAGAAAAATTTTTCAATCCTGATTGGTTTGAAGTGATTGCTGCAGGGGATATTGTTCCTGCTAAAAAACCTGCACCCGATATCTATAATTATGTTCTGCAACAAATGAATTTACAGCCCTCAGATTGTATTGTCATAGAAGATTCTTATCATGGGCTAGAAGCAGCTACAGCAGCAGGACTAAAAACGATTGTGACAGTGAATGATTACACGAAAAACCAAAACTTTAGCAATGCATTATTAGTCTTAAATCATCTTGGTGAACCAGAACAACCTTTTAAAGTAATTCAAGGAAAAATTCAAGATACTAGTTATTTAGACTTAAGTGTTATTGATAGCTTATTGTCTGTAAATTAAATTAAAATTCACAATTATCTAAGAAATTACCATATATGTTTTGTATCATAATGGGAGTAGCTGGCTCAGGAAAAACTACCGTTGGTAAATTATTAAGCGATCGCACTGGCTGGACTTTTTACGATGCAGACGATTTTCATCCAGTAGAAAACATCAATAAAATGAGCCGTGGTATTCCTTTAAGTGATGAAGACCGTAAACCTTGGTTACTAGAACTGAAAAAGTTAATTCAAGATACTCTCACTCAGGAGCAATGTGCGATTTTAGCTTGTTCTGCTCTTAAATCTTCTTATCGAGAAATGTTAGAAGTCGATCGCCCCGAAGTTATTTTAATTTATTTACAGGGTGATTATGCGCAAATTTCCTCCAGAATTCAACAAAGACAAGCGCATTTTATGGAAGTAGAGATGTTGCGTAGTCAGTTTCAAATCTTAGAAGAACCACAAGCAGATTTAGTAGTTAATGTATCTCTATCTCCTGAGGCGATCGTCGAACAGATCATCAAACATTGGGATAAATTTCGGTAAAACAAAGAATATATAGCCTTTTTGTAACTTCTATTAAGTATTTTCTTTGTCGAGAATTACAAATGTATTTTTTGTCTATACAATTGACTTTGCTGTCTTGCTTGGCGCGATCGCTTATCTGACAAGCAACAAGGCAATTACTAAAATATCTTTAAATGTCTTGACTTATAATTAACTCCTAATTGGTAGACTCTCTACAAGACCAGAGGCAATCGTTTTTAGAACGGTTAGCTTTGATATCATAGATTAAAATCAATTAAAACTTGCAATGAATAGACTAAAGTCGATATACTCATACCAGTAAGGTTTTTAAGTCGTTTAATCTAAACAACATATGACATCTAAGAGATGGGCAGTTTTAACATATAGATTAAAGTCAATTAAACCTTGCCAAGAATAGATTAAAGTCGATATACTCATATCAACAAGGTTTTTAGCCTGTTTAGTCTAATGGCATACTGCATCCTATTTTCTTTAGATTAAAAATGTTCTTGGTCGGCGTTAAAAAAGCAGAAAGAGGAGAGATTGTCACCATGTCAATTATCAATACGATTCCTGTGAGAATCGCGTTATCTTTTTTGGCAGGTATTAGCGAACACACTGAGAAATACCTGAGAGAATTAGGTCTAAAAGCAGAAAGACCTACTCAAAATATGGTAGCGATCGCAGTAAGGTTTTCCTACAAGTGTTAAATTAGGTTAATCAGTTTTTCATATATTTTAGATGTCTCGCCATGATAGCGTATATATAAGGCGTGTATAAAGATTAAGGATTAGTGATGGGTTATTGAAACCTTGATGTTTCCATGCTGTTAAGGAAGTACCTAGTACCTGAGCAATTGGTCTTCTAGGGCAGTGTGTCATACAAACACATTATTGATTTTAGTCGCTACAGAATGTAGTCTCCAAGCAATTCATTAACTTTCTTGAAAGTTTCGCTTAGTCGAAACTCTATTTTGATTGCAGTTTCAATAATTAATCTCAATGCTAGAAGCTTGTGTATTTGCCACAATCATGTGTGGATTTTTTGGCATTATTGCCAAAAAAAATCTATTTATGAAAATTATCTCTATGGATGTCATGAGTACAGGAGTCATCTCTTATTACGTACTGATTGCATCATTAAATGGTCTTTTCACCCCAATTATTGATGATACTAAAGACGTAGCTTATGCCGATCCTGTTCCCCAAGCAGTCATATTAACGGCAATTGTAATTGGCTTTTCTATTCAAGCCCTCATGTTAGTAGGCGTAATGAAGTTGTCACAGAATAATCCTACCCTGGAACATCACAAAGTCGAGAAGAACAATACGCCATGAATCATATTACAATCGCTTGTATTATATTACCGTTTTTTATGGGGTTTAGTGCTTATCTACTCCCCAAAGTAGCTCGCTTTTTCGCCTTGTTGGTCGCCGTAGTTTCGACAGGATATGCGTTTAAGATCTTTTTAGACCAATCACCAATAACACTGGAATTACTCGATAATTTTGGTGTCACCTTAATGGTTGATGAATTTAGTGCCTACTTTATATTAACTAATGCACTGGTAATGATCGCGGTCATTCTCTACTGTCAGGACAGTGATAAATCCGCTTTCTTTTATACTCAACTTATTATTTTGCATGGCAGTGTCAATGCTGCTTTTGTCTGTGCAGATTTTATTAGTTTGTATGTAGCCTTAGAAGTAATTAGTATTGCTTCATTCCTGTTAATTACTTATCCGCGTACTGAACGCTCAATTTGGGTAGGCTTGCGCTATCTATTTATTAGCAACACCACTATGCTGTTCTATCTGGTTGGTACAGCACTGGTGTATCAAGCAAACTATTCATTTAGTTTTGCCGGTTTAACTAATGCACCACCAGAGGCTATTGCTTTTATTTTTCTCGGACTATTGACTAAAGGAGGTATTTTTGTATCAGGGTTATGGCTACCTCTGACCCACTCTGAATCTCAGTCTCCTGTATCTGCAATGCTTTCGGGCGCAGTAGTTAAAGCTGGGGTCTTTCCTCTAATGCGTTGTGCGCTAATGATGGAGGAACTCGATCCTATTGTGAGGATGTTTGGGGTAGGAACAGCTCTTCTGGGAGTATTTTTTGCTGTCTTTGAAAAAGATACCAAGCGAATGCTGGCATTTCATACTATTTCCCAGTTAGGCTTTATCTTAGCTGCACCACTTGTAGGCGGATTTTATGCTCTTACTCATGGTTTAGTTAAATCAGCCTTATTCCTGATTGCGGGTTCTTTACCCAGTCGAAGTTTCAAAGAACTGAATTATCACCCGATCAATACTGCGGTTTGGATTGCAGCAGCTATAGCTAGCTTCTCCATCTCTGGCTTTCCTCTCTTAGCTGGCTATGGGGCAAAGATCTTGACTACCAAAAACCTCTTAGACTGGCAAGTTATTGCCATGAACGTTGCTGCGTTAGGAACAGCCATATCGTTTGCCAAATTTATATTTTTACCCCATGGTGGAAAGACAGATGTAAAGCCTGGTTTTTGGCGAGCTATGGTACTTTTGCTCGGCGGTTTGATTACGGCAAATGTTTTGTATTATCAAGCATATACCATAGAGAATACAACCAAACCTCTGATAACTATTGCTGCTGGCTGGCTAGCATACAATTTAATTTTTAAACGATTAGCAATTAAACTTCCTCGTGTAATGGAGGAATTTGAACATCTAATCGGTGTTATGACTTTGATGTTGATGTCACTCTTCTGGATGGTAATGCAATGGTGGGCTATTTAAATTTAATCTTGCGCTTAGGGATCTGGTTTCTACTCACGGCAGATTTAAGTCTAGCCAACATCCTAATTGGTATTTTTGTGGCGTTGATCCTACCACAAAGCTATAAAAATAAAGGAGCATTAAAAGATTGGTTAAAGGCTTTGAGTGAGACGCTCATAGCAATTCCTCAAGCATATATGGAGGCATTGGAAATAATCATCCGTCCTCATAATTACGAAGCAATAATTATGGAACAGGTTAGACCAAACCGAACCCCAGGACTGATATTTCTAGACATATTTGTGATTACTTTCACCCCAAAGACAATTGTGTTGAAATATCACGAAAAAGGACAATATGAAGTACACCATGTTCAACGGAGGAAAAAATCATGAACATAATATTCATGAACGTCATCCTGATTGCCATGATTTTAGCTTTGCTTATACCCATTGTTGAAGTATGCAAAGATAACAATGTTTGGCAAAAGATGTTGGCATTGTCAAGTATTTCAAGTAAAACGACAATGATGATTTTCATCGTATCTGTCTTGCGAGATGATTGGATGATTGGTGTCGTCGCTGTAATTATTCTCAGTGTTGGTAATGCTGGATTTATGTTAATGGCACATATTATGAAACGAATGAGGAACGCGTGATGGAACAATATCAATATATAGTGGATATATTAAGTTATGTCTGCATAGGGATAGGAATCTTTTTCTGGTTTTGGGGAACTTCTCACCTCACAAAAAATCGCTCGGTATTATTTAAACTTCATAGTCTTTCGGTAGCAGATACTTTGGGCTCTATGGCGATCGTCTTTGGGCTACTTCTGAAGATCCCCTCGGAATGGCCACTGCTTATTCTCGCTATTATTTCTTTGGCGATTTGGAACACCATGTTGGGGTATGTCTTAGCTTATTGTTCTAGTACTAGAGGTGATCATGACTGATAGCTATATCTACATTATCTCTGTTCTGTTACCATTAGCTGCGTGCATGGTATTATTTCAAGTCAATCCTTATCATGCCTTGGTAATACGTGGAATACTCGGCGCGATAGCAGCAATGATATATGCAATCTGGGGAGCAGCCGATGTAGCATTAACTGAGGCGTTAGTCGGTACTATGCTGGCAATTACCCTCTACGCAATAGCAGTACGTTCATCTATGGTGATGCGGGTTGGTGTCCTTACAGAAGAGTTGCAGGAAATAGATGAGAATATTCTCAAAGACGACAGAGTCCACAATCTTTTTGGTCAACTGATAACTGATTTACGCAAAGTTTTTCAGAATTACTATATGCGGATCGAATTAATTTTTTATCAGGATATAAAAGAATTAGACCAAGCGTTAATAGATCGAGAGATTCATACTACCTGTGTTCGTAGCTCCTCTCTTGAACCAGATAACCTAGACGAAACTGAAACTCAACCCTATCAAACTAAGACCAGAGTTAAACGCCTCTATAACATCATGAAAAATGAACTGTCATCATCAAAAACAATGTTGACTTATTTCAGTGAAACAAAGCCAGAGGAGAAGCACTAATGAAAAGAGTCTATATTGCTATAGGGATAGCTCTGTTTATCAAAATGCTGCTTATCCCTAATCCAGCAGCAGATGGATCAGATCTATCCATTGTTCAATCAGTAGTACAAGATAGTGGCGTACCCAATGCAGTTTCCGGTATTCTGTTTAGAAATCGACTATATGATACTATCTTTGAAGTAATAGTGTTTACGATCGCGATTATGGGCGCACGTTATCTGTTAGCTAATGAAAAGCCCTCTAACCAAATCTATCAATTTAGCGATCAATCATCGATCGTTTTGGCTCGTTTAGGAGCAACTATTACTGCTCTAGTAAGTATTGAACTAGCAATTCGCGGACATCTCAGTCCAGGGGGTGGTTTTGCTGCTGGAGTAGCTGGAGGAACAGCGATCGGTTTGATTGCTATTACCTCATCATCTCAGTTGATGGAGGGAGTCTACAAACACTGGCGCGCTGCTACATGGGAGAAAATTTCAGTACTTATTTTTCTGGTCTTATCAGCTATAACTCTGGCAGGAATAGAATTACCTTACGGAGAGTTAGGCTCTCTTTTCAGTGGTGGGGTTATTCCCCTACTTAATATTCTAGTAGCAATAAAAGTCGCTCTAGGATCGTGGGCAGCTATTTTAATTTTTATTCGTTATCGAGGATTGCTGTAAGAGTTTTTATCTATTATTTTTAGTCGTTTGTCATTAGTCTTTTGTTCTCTATAACTAAATAACTAATGACGAATGATTCATACAATTCATTGTTCTTATCTATAACCTTACCTCCTATATATCTACAATGAGGAAATCACCCTGATTTTTTGTTGTCTCGTTTGTAAGTCTTACTGACTACATTTCCTCTTTAATTACAACCACATAGCTTATGGTTCCTTTTCGGAATAAAAACCCAGTTAATATAACTCCTTTTATAGTCTATGCATTGATCGCAATTAATATTATTCTTTTTTTCTATGAGCTTTCATTGGGAGAAAGATCGAATTATTTGTTTGAACTATATGCTCTAATTCCTGGAGAATTAACGGCTAGCTTACAAGGAAATCCACCTAATCAATCTGTCCCAGAAGTCTATACCCTGATTACTTCACAGTTTTTCCACAGTGGACTGATCCATATTGGCTTTAATATGCTGTTTTTGTGGATTTTTGGCAATAATATTGAAGAATGTTTGGGTCACTTTAAGTTTTTAGTTTTTTATCTTGTGTGTGGCATTCTAGCTGCTTTAACTCAGTGGGTTGTAGCAATGGAATCGATGATTCCTACGGTGGGGGCTAGTGGCGCGATCGCTGGAGTTATGGGAGCTTATCTCCTTAAATATCCTCACGCTAAAATTATACTCTTTCCTTTTGTTACCAAAAAACTTCCTGCTTTTTTTTTCCTCGGTTTCTGGTTTGTATATCAAGCTTTTAAGGGTGTATTATCTCTTGGTTTACCTGAAAGTAGCAGTGGTTCTGCTTATTGGGCGCACGCAGGAGGTTTTATTTTTGGGGCAATTTTGGCAACATTACTAGGATTATTTAGTGAATAAAGGGAAAGATGACAATCTTAACTTAGAAGATCTTAGCTACGTGCATCCAATCAGAAATAATGGCATAATTTCGGTTGGACAATTTACAAAATCAAGAGGAACATGGTGCATGAACATCGATCAAACCGAAAAGTTAGCAGAAATTCTTGACCTAACTCGTTCTGTAGCCTGGGGTACGGCGGATATCCTTAGCTCTTATTATTCTGGAGGAGAAAAGGAAGATGAATTAGATGTTCAGGAAAAAAAGAAAGGTGGCCCCGTAACCAGCGCAGATTTAGCTGCTAATCACTATATCCTCGAACAATTACAAGCCAAACTCGGTACAGAAGAGTTTGGCTATCTGTCTGAAGAAACTTTTGATGTCAAAAAAGCAGAACCTATAGTTAAAGATTGGGTATGGATTATAGATCCTCTTGATGGGACAAGAGACTTTATTGATAAAACTGGAGAATATGGTTTACACATTGCTCTAGCATACCAAGGTCGTCCTGTAATTGCAGTTGTGGGTATTCCTGAGGCAGGAAAACTGTATTTTGCCTCTAAAGGTAACGGTACATTTGTTGAAACTCGTGATGGACAAGTTAAGCAAATAAAAGTATCAGAACGTAACATCCCCGAAGAAATGTATCTGATTGTTAGTCGTACTCACCGAGATGAACGCTTTCAAAAGCTAATTGACAGATTACCCCTGAAAGGAAAAAAATATATGGGCAGTGTAGGCGGTAAAATCTCTACTATCCTCGAACAAGAATCTGATATCTATATATCTCTCTCTGGTAAGTCTGCTGCTAAAGATTGGGATTTCGCTGCACCAGAATTAATCTTAACGGAAGCTGGGGGTGAGTTTTCTTATGCAGATGGTAAGCCTGTTTATTACAATCAGGGAGATGTGAAAAAATGGGGCTGCATTATGGCAACTAATGGTAATGCTCATCAAGCTCTTTGTGAACAAGCAACCGCAATTATTACTGAAATTGATAGCGAAAGCTAAGGGAGTGTTGCCAAAGCAATTAAGGTAAAAAGGAATAGGGGAAAGCGATCCCCTAACCTCCTAATAATGGTTTTCTAATAAAAACTGCAATAGTTAAAGTATTCTATCTAAAGTTTAATTAATTTACTTTAAGTTATTTAGTAGTTTACCCTGCCCAAGATTTAAGTAACCAACCAATAATTACCCCTAAACCTCCCATCCTTACTGCTTGCCAGAATGGTTGCCAATTAAGCAAACGGCTTTCTAGATTAATTTCCAAATTGTCTAATTCTTGTTGTATGTATCGTAATTGAGTTTTGATCGGTTCTCTGGCTTGATTATCTTCCTGCTGTTGTTTTAATGTTTCTTTTTGCTGCTCTAATTCTATCCGTTTTTGATAATCTTGTTTGACCTGAGCATGACGTTCTTGTAGTTCTAATAGAGATCGCTCTAAATCTGTTAGTATTTGTTCTAGTTCTTGGTTATCATCTTGAGTAAACCCTGAGTTTTGAGCAGACATAACTTGAGATATAGTCAAAGAAATAGAACTACTCAATAGTAACTCATCATGACTGAAACTACTAAATTAAAGAACCAAGATTTGCTAAAAGAAGTCAGTACCATCGAGTTAGCCCAAGCTTTAGCCGAACGTTTAGCCATCTCTCACTCTGATTGGCATCGTCTCAAGGCTAATCGGCAAGCACAAGCAGGGCAACAACTAGCTTCTGCCCTAGTCTTTTTATTGAAAAAACAGCCCCAAGAAGCTTTAATTCGTCTTAATCAAGCTACTGGCTGGTTAGATCGTTCTATTTCTGCTCCTCCCTGTCCTAGTCATGGAACTAAGGGAGAAAAGGTGAGCAGGGAGTAATAAGTATAGCGGTTCTCAAATCGCTGAGGTACAAAGCTGTTCGTTTTAAGGCAGAAGCGGTGCGACCCCGCGTCGGCGCAAGACGCAAGGGAATGCGCACCAAGAGAGGCAGAAGGCAAAAGGCAGAAGTAAAATGTATCTCACTAAACTGAGAACCGCTGTAGTTAGTAGGGAGTCACCTGGAAATAATACCAAACTGCCAGATCTTATTGCCTAAATCCGCACAACAAAGTTGCGCGGAATCACTCAATTAACTAGTTAATTGCCTATTTCTTCCCTAATCCACTGTTGCACAGTAGAAACAACTGCATCGATAGGAAGTTCTTGAGATTCACCAGATGCCCTTGTAACTACTTCTACTTTACCTTGAGCAAGCGATCGACCTGTAACAATACGGTAGGGAATTCCAATTAAATCAGCATCTTTAAATTTCATTCCTGCTCTACCATCGCGATCATCTAAGAGGGTTTCTATGCCTGCTTGATTTAAGTCTTGATAGAGTTTTTCTGCTGCTGTTACTTGTTCTTGACTAGAAGTATTGGGAATAACCACAATTACTTGATAAGGAGCGATCGCTACAGACCAAATAATCCCATTTTTGTCATAGGATTGTTCTACTGCTGCTTGTGCCAACCTAGATACGCCAATGCCATAACAACCCATCCACAAAGGCTGTTCTTGGCCAGCTTCATCAGTATAAGTTGCGCCCATTGCCTGGGAATATTTTGTCCCTAACTGAAAAATATGTCCTGCTTCTATACCCCTAGCACTCTGTAAAATTTGCTTAGGATCGTGGAGAGATCGATCGCCTGTTTGGGCAGTACGAACATCGACAATTAATTTAGGTAAGATAAATTCTTTGTCCCAATTTGCTCCGACTACGTGATAGCCTGACTCGTTAGAACCTGTAACAAAGTTAGTTAACTCTACTATAGTTTTATCTGCTATGCGGATAAACTTAGGTGCAACATTTTTGCTGTGGGCAATATAGTCATCGTCTAAATTAGGGGCAATATAACCTAGAGGTAAAGGTTTAGCTGCCCATTTTTGCTGACTAGTGGCATCGGGTACTGTCAGAGCAATAATTGTCTGAGCATTGTATTGAGGAGCAAGTTTGACCAATTCATTTTGTAGTTTAACTTCATTCACATCGCGATCGCCTCTGATGCTCACTAAGACTAAAACAGTCATGCCATTGTCGTAAACTGTTTCATAAAGAACGTTTTTAACTATGTTGGTAGGAGAGCATTTTAAGAATTTACACAGCTTCTCGATAGTTTCTGTATCAGGAGTCTCTAATTTTTCGTAACCAGTAAAAGGCGAGGTTTCCAAATCCGCAGGTAGAGAATCTGCTTTTTCTACATTAGCTGCATATTTGCCATCTTCGGTGTAGAGAATCTCGTCTTCTCCCGCATCCGCTAATACCATAAACTCTTGCGAACCAGAACCACCGATCGCCCCAGAATCTGCCTCCACTGGACGAAAAGCTAAGCCACAACGAGTTAGAATGTTACGATAGGCGCGATCCATATCTTGATAGGTCTGTTTTAAACTCGCCTCATCGGTATGGAAAGAATAAGCATCTTTCATAATAAATTCTCTACCCCGCATTAGACCAAAACGAGGACGAATCTCATCACGAAATTTAGTTTGAATTTGATATAGATTAAGAGGAAGCTGACGATAAGAACGAATCATGTCTTTAGCGATCGTAGTGATTACCTCTTCATGGGTAGGACCTAAACCCAATTGTCGCTCTGCGCGATCGATGAGGGAAAACATAATCCCTTCTGCTTTAGTATAGGTATCCCAACGACCAGATTCTTGCCATAACTCCGCAGGTTGCAGTTGAGGTAATAAACATTCTTGGGCTAAGGTAGCATCCATTTCTTCGCGTACAATCTGAGATACTTTCTTGAGTACCCGCCACATCAATGGTAAATAAGTATAAATACCACTACCTATACGTCGAATGTAACCTGCCCGCAGAAGTAATTTGTGGCTAGGAATTTCTGCCTCTGCTGGATCTTCCCGCAGAGTAACAAATAGCATTTGAGATAACCGCATCAGTTTTTCTCCCGATAAATCAATAATTAATATCTCATCAGTTCGTTCTTTATCTTATAGTGATTGGGGATTAGCTTTTTTCTGAACTCCTAAACTCCTTAAATAATTCTAGTCATTTTCACAACCTCAATTTGTTGTTTTGATGAAGCAAAGTTTGATTTGAGAATAGTTATTTAAAATTTCAATTAATTATGGCTATTTTCTGAATTAATACCTAGTAATCTCTTGGAGGTCGAGTTATACCTAAAGAGTAATATTAAAAACTAAATTAATTTTTATTAGTAAATAAAATTCATTTACAAAAGTATTAGGAGCATAAAATGAAGACAAAAAATGAACAAATAAACAGAAATATTATGGAAGTATTAGTAGCGGAAGAAATAGAACGTCAAATTAATCGCTATCCTGATAATATTAAACAATATTTAAATCAGGTAGAAGTAGCTACCCATGCTCTTAATCGTTTACCTCCTTTATATGCCTCTTGTCATGAAGGTTTCAATAAGCAAAAGTTAAAAGGAAGAACAGAGCATAGTGCTAAGATTACCAGGACTGTTCGTCAAGCTTTTGCTGCGGTACAAAAAGATTTATTACGTAGTTCTACTCCTTTAGTTTCTGAAAAAAGTAATGAATCTCAAGAAGCTCAAAAAGCTTTACAAGAACTAATTGATTTTTTACCTCATCAAGAATTTTCTTGGGAAAAACTAGTTAAATTAATCAAGCCAGCTTTAGTTCAATTAAGTCATCAAGGTGATTTGGATATAGCAGAAGCAATTCGTGACAGTGGCTTTCAAAACGTATCTGAATCTAGTACTGGATGGAGTAGTTCTGTTTATACTAAGTAATAAGTAGTCGTGCAAAATTAATTCTTGGTTGAGGTGGGGAAAAGAGAAAAGCGGTGAAAACCCCTAAAGGGTTCGTGCCGTTCCTTCAAGTGGTGCGCGGGGAGGCTCTCAAGGGTAGGTTTTTAACAAAGAGGTGAGTTTTTACTATAATCTGAACGAAAAAATCAGCATTTCCTCCTTGTCTTCCTTGTCCTCCTTGTCTCCCTTGTCTTGATTTCAGGCTTAAATGTAAAAAGTCTACCCTTGTGAGAGGGGGGTTCCCCCCGTTGAGTAAACTTCGTAAGAAGGGAAAAGAAGAAATCCAGTGTGTAATTAGTTTTGTTTAGGCACTTGTTGATTAGTTTTAACAAATTGAGTAGTTTCAATCTGTTTCTCTAACTCTTGAGTAGATGATACTAAACTACTCAATCCTTCCACTAAATCGCGTACACTATTACGAAATTCAGGATCGCCGGTAATTTCGTCTAAATCTGCAGTAATTTTCTGAGTATTAGCAAAAGTAGCCCTAGCTGAATCTAGAGTTTGTTGCAACATTACTAGATTGTTAGGATTATTAAAAGCAGTGGAAATATCTTTTAAATTAGCTGAGGCATCAGCAGCATTAGCTGTTAAAGTTTCTAAGTCTTTGGCTAATTTTTGGGTATCAGTTGAAGCAAGGCTACTATCTAATTGAATAGTTAAACTGTTCAGGCGATCGCTAGTGTTTTTAATACTATCTAAAGTTGCTACTAAATTATCTTGATTTTTTTCTAGTAATGTATTTAAATTAGCAGTCAGTTGGTTAAGTTGGTCAGCTGTAACTTGATATTTTTCTGCTGTGGCAACAATTTGACCAGAAGAATTATTAGCTAGATTAGTAATTGATTCTGCTGCAGAAGAAAAAGTTGTTAATTCTTGTTCCACACTTCCTAGAACTTGTGACAGTTCTTGCCCTAATTCGGTGATTTCTTCCGCAGCTAAAGATGTGTTTCTGACCGCAGCATCAATGTTTTCAAAAAAGCGCGGATCGCTATAAAGATTAGCCATCCGAAATGTGAGAGGAAGTAGATCGTCTAGAGTAATACCTGGTTGTCCCTGGAGGCGGTCGCTATTACAGATAATTGTCTCAGGATCGCAGTCTCGGCTAAGAGGATTCATATTTGATGCTTGATTGGCTAATTCGGTTTGAGGAAGAATATCAATAAAAGTTTCGCCAATTAAACCAGAACTACTTGCTTGTAGACTTGCTTCTTTGGGAATCAATAAATCATCAGAAAAAATCTCCATAATCACATCCACCCCATTGCTAGCTGGTTGGATTTCTACAATTCTACCTACCTTAAGTCCTCGATAGCGAACGGAGTCGCCTACTTGAATGCCATTGACATTAGGAAATTCGCCAATAATTTCGTAACTTTGATCGCGAAAATTAATTCCTCGCAACCATAAGACAGCACTACCAAATAAAGCTATGCCTAATAAAGCAAGTAATCCCACTGAACCTTCTCGAATTGTTCGCGATCGCAACATTTTTTTCCTCCTAATCCAATTTTAGTTTACTCAATTACACGAATGGGTCCTTTGGTACTAGCACTAAAAAACTGTCTAACCAGAGGATTATCTGTGGTATCTATTTCTTCTATACTGCCTGACCATTGAATTTTACCTCCGTAGAGAAAAATAACGCGATCAGCAGTACGGCGTATAGTACTGTTTTGGTGGCTAACCATCACATAAGTACCACATCCGCGATCGGTACATTGTAGTTGACGAACCAAATCTTCAATTACGGTTGAAGCAATGGGATCGAGTCCGGCGGTAGGTTCATCATACAGAATAACTTCAGGATTATTTTGAGGCTCTTCAGGGTTAGACATAACAGCACGAGCAAAACTAACTCGTTTACGCATACCTCCTGATAATTCTGAGGGATAAAGAGAGCCTGTATCTTTTAATCCCACCATTTCTAGCTTTTCTTCTACTATTTCGTGAATTTTGTGGGAGGAGAGATGGGAATGCTGATAGAGAGAAAAACCGACATTTTCCTCTACCGTCAAAGAATCAAATAAAGCTGCCTGCTGAAATACCATGCTAATCCCTAAAAGATCTTCTCCATCTTCAATTAACCCCTTGCGTTTGTGTCCTTTGATATAGATTTCTCCTTCATCAGCAGGTAATAATCCTGCAATAATACGTAGGATAGTTGATTTTCCTGTTCCTGAAGGGCCAATAATGACTAGGGCTTCTCCTGGATAAATAGTCAAATCAACGCGATCGAGAATCACATTCTTACCAAAGGATTTCGAGACTCCTTTTAGTTCAATGATCGGTTCTTTTTGGTCCTTTATAATCGCTTCCATCATCGCCAATCAAGTTTACAGATTTATCTATTCCTCTATTTCTAAACCAAAAATACGCGCAACAGACTTATCTACTTTATAACCAGAATCAATTGATTCTAGGGGGTCTTTCCGTAATCTATGACGCAAACAAAGAACAATGACTCGGCGAATATCGTCTACCGTTACTTCTGTTCTACCTTCAAAAGCTGCTAAGGCTTTAGCTGCACGATTAGTAACAATATCTCCTCGTAAACCATCTACATCTAATTCAGAACAAACCTCAGAGATTTTTACCCGCAAATCGTAATCCATATTTACTTGAGGAAGTAGTTTTTGAGCTTGAACAAGTTTATTTTGGATTTCTTCTTGCTCCTGTTGATATTTATCCGAAAATTCGGGCGGATTCGCGTCAAATTCTGCTCTTTGTTCGACAATTTTTACTCTCAAATTTGGTTCTTTGACTGTATGGATTTCTGCGTGCATACCAAAGCGATCGAGTAATTGAGGGCGTAATTCTCCTTCCTCGGGGTTTCCTGAGCCTACCAACACAAATCTGGCAGGGTGACGAATAGAAATACCTTCCCTTTCTACAGTATTCCAACCACTAGCAGCAGAATCGAGGAGAACATCTACTAAGTGATCGTCAAGGAGGTTAACTTCATCTACATAGAGAATACCTCGATTAGCTTTAGCTAAAAGTCCAGGTTCAAAGGCTTTAACCCCTTCAGAAAGTGCCTTTTCAATATCGATCGTACCGCAGACCCTATCTTCCGTTGCACCTAAAGGTAAGTCAACCATTTGGACTTTTTGCTTGACAATATCTATAGGTAGTTTTTGCTCAAGTTTTTGTTTAATTTCCTCACTCATTAAATCTGCGTCTTGAGGATCGCTGTTAAAAGGATCGTTGGCTACTACTTCAATTTCTGGGAGTAAATCCGCTAAAGCACGAATAGTAGTAGATTTACCTGTACCGCGATCGCCCATAATCATTACCCCACCAATTTTGGGATCGATTACGTTAAGTAAAAGAGCGAGTTTCATCTCTTCTTGTCCCACAATAGCAGTAAAGGGAAATACTACACGACGGGTTTTGGTAGGAGCTTGGAGTGTTGCAGTCATAGGTAATTTACAAGCTAAGATTATTATTAGTTACTGTTAACTATTTTTTTAGAAACGTATCTCATTGTGCCATGTTTTCGGGTTCTTGCGATGCAGGAACAATGATATATCCTCTGTTAATATCTCCTAATACTAAGTTACGTTTTTCTCCCCAATACCACCAATGAGCAGCAACATAAGCACATAAGAGACTATCTAATTGGTCTTCAATAGTTTTAAGTTCTTTCCCTGTTATTTTAGGGGGAATAGTAGGAACAGTTGGCAAACTATCTAGGGATAAAGTAGGAATTAAGATAGGTAGAATAGTAACAATATAGTTATTTAGTTTACTTAATTCTGTAGCGCGATTGTCTAATCTTCCCTTTTTATATTTGAGTATTTGCTCTAAACCGAATAAATTTATGGTAGCTGGATGAGGAAAAACTTCAATTTGATATCTTCCTGGTTGCTGTGGTTTAATCTTGGGTGCATGAACAAAACCTCTTTGTTCTAAACTCAAACCAAAATTGACAGTCCGTTGAGCAAAAGGACGAGTTAAATTAGCTGGATAACATCCTGCATGATAGCGACCAAAGTATTTATGAGTTAATTTATCTGGTAGTCTCATTCCTGTTTGATTAGGAATAAGTGTTGGTGCATCTACAGCAATTAAGGCTGATTCTGTTTTGGGGACAAGGCGATCGATCCAAGTCAAAATTGACTCTATTTCTAGTTTGGTAGTTAAGTCGATTATTTCTAAACAGTTATTGTGCCAATCTAGACAACATAAACCACTCGCCCCTGATTGCCATCCTAAGTCAATGCCGATAAATTTCATCTAAATCTATTTTAGGAAAAAGTTGTTAGTAGTAACTAAATTTTGTGTTCAAAATAACAAGAACTACTAATAGTATCTGCTATTCTGTCGCTACTATTGGCATCAACATTGGAAATCATGAATAGGCGTACATTGCTAAGGTTAGTGGGGAGAGCAGGTGGCACAGCAGCAGTACTGACAACCATGAAAGCGATGGGATTAATTCATTCTACTGCTACTGGAACAGAACGTCCTGACTTGCCTGTGGGATCTGGAGAAGGCGTAAAAGTTGCTATTCTAGGTGCAGGGCTTGCAGGGATGACAGCAGCTTATGAATTGTCCAAAGTAGGCTATGAGTGTACTATTCTCGAAGCTCGCGATCGCGCTGGGGGAAGATGTTGGACAATTCGCGGTGGGGATACAATTCGGGAGTTAGATAGTGAGCAATCATGCAATTTTGCATCTGCAGATTATTTGTATCTGAATCCTGGTGCAGCCCGTATTCCTCATCATCATCAAACTGTATTAAGCTATTGTAAAGAGTTTGGTGTGCCACTTCAGGTCATTGTCAATGAAAACCGAGCCTGTTACTTACAAGACGATAATGCCTTTGATGGTAAACCAGTACTCAATCGTCGCGTTGTCAATGACAGTCGGGGTTATCTTACAGAACTACTAGCCAAAGCCATTAGCCAAAATGCTTTAGAACAAGAGGTTTCCGCAGAAGATAAAGAGCGCATTCTCGGCATGCTCAAAAGCTTTGGTCGGCTCAATGGCGATCTACTCTATACTGGTTCAAGTCGTGCTGGCTATACAGAAGACCCTGGTTCTGGCTTAAAGTCTGGTAAAACTTACGCTCCTATTAATTTATCGCAGCTATTGCAATCAGATTTCTGGGAGTTAAAGATGAATTTTAGTGAAGAATACAACCAATCGGCAACTATGCTAGAACCTATTGGGGGTATGGATAGAATTGCTAAAGCGTTTGAGCAAAAAGTGGGCAATCTTATTACTTACAATGCAGAAGTAAAGCAAATTCGCAAGACTGATTTTGGTGTTCGTATAGTGTCTGTAGATAAAACATCAGGTAATGAAGCATTACTTGATGCTAATTTTGCGATTTGTACCTTTCCATTGTCAGTTCTTCATACCCTTGATACAAACTTTGCTCCAGAATACCAAGAAGCGATCGCTGTAGGGGCAAAATCTTATATAAATGCTGTCAAACATGGGTTTCAAGCTAAACGTCGTTTTTGGGAAGAAGATTATCAAATCTACGGTGGTATTTCTTGGACAACAAGAGACATCACACAAATTTGGTATCCTGCTGCTGGTTTTCATCAACCAACGGGTATCGTTATTGGAGCTTATATATGGAATAATGAAATAGGCGATCGTATTGCTGCCATGCCTATTAAAGAACGATTACAAAAAGCGGTGGAAGATGGTAAAGCAATTCACCCCAATTATGATAGTGAACTAAATCTAGACACGGGAGTGAGTGTGGCGTGGGGTAAGATTCCTTATAGTCTTGGTGGCTGGATGGAGTGGTCAGAAGAAGCAAGAGCAACAGCCTACAAAACTCTACTTAAACCAGATGAATCTATTTATTTTGCTGGAGAACATATGAGTTACTTAACGGGATGGCAGGAAGGGGCAATTCTCTCTGCTCATGATGCGGTGAGGGGAATATCGGTTCAATTGCAAGCAATGAGAGCTTAATTACTTTAATGTCTACTAAAAATTCTTGATGGTTGAGATAGGTAATCAGTAATCAGTAATCAGTAGCGATTTGTATCATTCTTGTTTGTATTTCGATTAATGAGGAGTGAAAAGTGAGTGAGATGATCGAGAAAGGGAAGAAAATAGTCTGGATACCATTGGTTTTGATCGGATTGGCGATCGCGCTAATCTTGACCAGACCTCACCCATTATCGGCACAAGAAGTAATTCGCTATCCTATCCCTAATTCTGATTTTCCTATTGCTCGTGCGGTAGAGTTGCCAGCTAATGCTCAGTTGGTCTATGTTAGTGGGCAAGTACCACCTGTGGTAAATACAGATGCACCAAGAACTTCGATCGAAGCATTCGGAGATACAAAAACTCAGACTGTAGGAGTTTTAGAACGTATTCAAGCAATATTAACTGATGCGAATCTAACTATGGGTGATGTAGTTAAAATGCAAGTGTTTTTGGTAGGAGATCCTAACAACGATGGCAATATGGACTTCGCTGGATTTATGGAAGGCTACACCCAGTTTTTTGGTACTGAAGAACAGCCCAATTTACCTGCTCGTTCTGCCATGCAAGTTGCGGGATTAGTTAATCCTGGTTGGTTAGTAGAAATCGAAGTAGTCGCTGTGCGGATGAAATAATCCTATTAGGAACAGGTAAGGAGTTGCGTGGTAATAAGTTTCCCATTTATAAATATCAATTGAGAAGTATAACTTTTTCTGGTCAAGCAATGGAGTTATTTAATCCTTGTTCAAATT
>JASJDI010000082.1 GCA_030065155.1 Xenococcaceae cyanobacterium MO_188.B29 | reverse complement strand
GTTCGGTTAAGAAGGTTGTCTGTTGAGACAGAGAGAGGGAAGACAAGGGAGAGAGCGAAGAGAGGAGGACACGGGTGCTGAGGAAACCTCAGCACCGTGAGATGTCCGTAGGGGAGATTAACCTTAAAAGTTGTCTCCTCCCACACTTGCCACACTTGCCACACTTCCCACACTCCCTAATTCCATTAAGTTTTCAAGCTTATCCGAACAGTATTGGAACCATCCCTTTTAAAAAATACATGATACCAATTGAACCGTTAACTTTGAGGAGTTCGGTATCGCAACTTGGAATTAATATAAAAGAAGAGAAAGAAGAGAAGTAAACATCAATAATTCGATGAAAGACTTAGCAAAGATAAGTATTATATCGATGTCGATCATTTTAGTGGCAATAGCTGGATGCACAACCCAAAAATCGGCGGAAGAACGCACCGTAGAAATCCATAATGAAGTTTTAACAGTCGATACTCATATTGATTGGCCAATTCAACAGTTTTTAAATCCAGATTTCAATCCGAGCATCAGAAACACTTTAGGCAAATGGGATAGCGGGCAATGGGATCTAGTTCGTATGCAAGAAGGTGGATTAGATGCCGTGTTTATGTCGATATTCACAATACAAAGAGAGCGAACAGACGAAGGACATACCAAAGCTAAAGAAATTGCTCTCCAACAGATTGAATCAACCCAAAAGATGATCGCCGATAATCCTGATATAGCAGAAATCGCCTTAACCCCAGAAGATGCTTATCGCTTAGAAAAGGCTGGGAAACGCGCCATATTTATGGGCATGGAAAATGGCTATCCTCTAGCTCAAGATCTCAGTAACATAAAATTATTCTTCGACTTAGGAATCCGATATATAACCCTCACTCATTCAAAAAACAACGATTTGGGGGATTCTTCTACTGACAAGCAACAGGAATGGGGTGGTCTGAGTCCATTCGGTGAAGAAGTTGTCCAAGAAATGAATCTTTTGGGGATGATGGTTGATATCTCCCATGTCCATGATGAGACTTTCTGGGATGTCATTAAGTTGACAAAAGCTCCCGTAATTGCTTCTCATTCTAGCGCGCGAGCTATTCGCAATGTACCTCGTAATATGAGCGATGAAATGCTCAAGGCTATTAAAGAAAACGGCGGTGTTGTTCAGGTTTGCTTTTTGGATAATTTCATCAAAAAAATGGAACAATCTCCTGAACGGAAAGCAGCTTTAGAGCAGTTAAAAGAAGAACGTGCTGCCTGGGTAAGGGGTGAATTAAGCCAGGTTGAGATCGAGAAATTTAGAGAAAAATATTGGCAGATTGAGCAACAATATCCTAAAAATAGACCAACTCTTGCCGAGGCGATCGATCATCTCGATCATATGGTAGAAGTCATGGGCATTGAACATGTGGGTATTGGCTCTGATTTTGATGGCGGTGGTGGACTGGTGGGATTCGATGATGTTTCCCAAATGCCGAATATTACTCAAGAATTATTGGCTCGCGGTTATACAAAAGAAGAAATCCGTCAACTCTGGGGTGGTAATGTGATGCGCGTTTTTAATGAAGTTATTCAGGTAGCAACGGAACTCCAAAAACTAGAAAAGGCACAGAAATAAACCAGAATATCTTGGTTATTTTGTACGGCAACTGACTATTTTTCTTTCTCGATGACAATATGAATAAACATATCTGTAGCATCGGGGAAAATTTTTGACTCCACAATCTGGTAGCTCGTATTGTCAATCTTGTCTAGAATTGATTCGAGAGCAGTTCTGGAAAAAGATGTCGAGTGACCTACCTGATTATGGTTTAAATAGTTCTGTGATGACAAATCGATTTCACTAATCAAATTAAATAAGATGTGACCAGAACCCCATCGAACCATCTTTCTAATAAAATATTCGACAAATTCTTGATAATTATTTACCCGCGATATCAGAACGCCAAGAGCTACAACTAGATCGAAAGTTTGATTCGGTAAGAATTGGTCAGAAATAAAATTCTGAAGCTGAAACTCATACTCTGGATAATTAAGCTGTGCTACATCCAGAAATTCCTCAACTAAATCGAGTCCCAGATAACGGTCTATTTTGAGTTCAGAATAGTTATTTTTGAGAAAATCTAATAACTCTGCTTTGCCACAGCCAATGTCTAAAATTGAAACTGCTCCTTTTATAGAGACATTTTCAAACAGAAGAGAGTAAAATTTCCAGTCCTTTTCAGAAGTTCGTTCACCGAGACTTTTAGGAGAATTTATTCCCTCTTCTGCGATTTTCTGCTTATATCTAGAAGCGATAATTAACCCATCTTGTGACCACATTTCGATCGAGTTAGATTTCATGTCAACAGAGTTCAGAATAGTAACTCGCTACTCAATATCTATAAACCAGAGGTCGTCTGGGCAAACAATTCACTAAAATCATCAGTAATAAAAGCTGTAGGTTCACCTTCTGGTTTGGAAATAATATCAAAAGCTTTATTCGTAGCATTCGGTTCTTTTAATGCTTGAACTGCTACTTCAGCTACATCCTCTCTCGGAATACTGGTAGGAATCCCGTCAGGTGGATTTTTCAAGAGAGCATCATCTTTACCCACTATCAGTTCTCTTTTTCCTCCAGCCTCGTTAATCAATCCCCCAGCACGAATAATAGTGTAGTTTATCCCCGAATCAATTAAATACTGTTCCGCTTTGCGTTTCCAAATTAAAATATTGCCATTACCAATACGATTAAGCATATGGTTAGTATCAGTACCACCCATAGAACCGACTAAAACAATTTGTTTTACTTGGGCTTTTTTCGCTGCATCAATTTGATTTTTTTGTCCTAACCAGTCTACTGCTTCAGGAAATTCCTCTGGTGCAAAGTCGAATTCTGGTCTTTGTCCCTCTTGGGGTGGTGTTTTCATTTGTGGTATAGCACTAGTAAGAATAACTAGAGCATCACAACCTTCGATCGCTGATTCTAAACTAGAAGGGTCTTTAATATCTCCTAGACAAAAATCTTTTGTAGAACTGAATATTTCTTTTACCTTCTCAGGAGAACGAGCAAAGCCTATCCCTTGAAATTCATCGTCTCTTTGGCGTAATTTTTGCAGAACCAGAGAACCTGTTCTTCCTGTTGCTCCTGTTACTAAAACTTTTTTAACTGGCATAAACTAGTCAGATTGATTGAATACTCTCTAACTCATCATAAGTCTTCTGGACTCGATCTTATCTTGAAGTGAAGATTTTAATATTTGGCGATCACGTAGTGCCAGCTTCGCTGATCGTGTAGTGCCAGCTTCGCTGATCGCACTTCCTCTTACTTTAACTATTGATAATTTATATTTTTTAGTTTAAATATTTAACTTATTATTTTGCTCTAGTTAACAAAATATATCAAATCAAGTAAAGTTGATATAAACTATATTATTGCCTGAATCAGCACAAAATCAAACAAATCATGAAAATCTATTCAAAATTTTTCTCAATAACTTGAAATTATGATCGAGATAAGAAATAATAGCTAAGTGAAAATTCTTAGTAATTAGCGATCGAGGGCAGTCCACTGACACAGACTCTTTCTCAACCAATGAATGGTCACTTTATTCAAATACAAAATACCAATGAACATTCGGACACGAATAAGAGAATTACCAGAGGGTTCTGTTGCCGTCATAGTTGGCTACGATCAAGTCTATGGTGGCTACACTGGCAAGTTAATCAAAATGGGTTTAAAGCCCGAGACAGAATTTATTGTTCTTTGTAATACTTGTGCAGAAGGTGGAGTAGAAATTTTATTAAAAGAAAGAATTATCAAACTTTCTAAATCAGAAGCAGATGCTCTTTGTGTAGAAGAAATTGTTGATGAGGAAGATTAGAACTTGTCGTTAAGTTGAGTAGCAAGTAGTAACTTCTCTCCGAAACGCTTACCGAGCAAGGGAACGAGCAATTCGTGACCAACTATATTGGCAGACTATTAGTTGTTGGAGTGTTAGGCATCAGATTGTTGTATCCTACTCATACCTAACACCTATCTAAAATTATTTAAGGTTTAGCAGAAAGCAAAACTAGACTAATTACAACTACAGCTAGTACTAAAAATCCAGTAATAATTGCGGAAAACTTGTCTTTTTCCTCTAACGCTTTACCATCAGACTTAGCTTTGATAGCGTGCCATATGTGACCACCCACAAAAGTAGCGCATAAACCAAACTGAACTGCTGCAAACTCAGTTAAATCAGCACCATAGAACACTTCAGGGTAAACTAAATTGTTAAAAGCAACAAAATAACCAGAAGTAAAAGCCATTAAAGCTACACCAGCCAAACTATAAGCTAGAATAGCGTGTCCATTATAAGTAAAAGCTTTTTTAGCCCAACTTAAAGGTTCCGTAGTAATATGCCACGCACCACCAGCAACGCACATTATACCAATCCAGATATGACCACCAATAACATCTTCTAGATTGTTTACTGCTGCCATTCCTAAAGGATTCCAACTACCGTGGTCAAAACCAAACATATAACCAAAGATGGTAAAAGGACTGATAGTAGGATTAGTAATGATCCGTACATCCTCAATTGCAGGATCGTAAATACCACCCCAAAGAACCGCTTTGCCGACAAAAAGTAATGCTGCTACACCTAAAAAGATTAAATGATGACCTAAAATAAAACCCAACTTTTTGGGGTCATTCCATTCATAATGAAATTTAGGAGCGCGTCCATCTCCATTTTTTAGTACAGCAGGTCCTCGAAAAACATGAAATAATCCCCCTGCACCCAATACAGCAGAAGCTACTAAATGTAAAATGCCAATCACAAAATAGGGATAAGTACTAACAACTTCTCCTCCTGCACCAATACCCCAACCCATACGGGCAAGATTGGGAATCAAAAGCAAGTTTTGATCGTACATAGGTACGCCAGGAGTAAAGCGAGTTACTTCTAGTAGAGTAATTGACCCTGCCCAAAACATAATCAATCCTGCATGGGCAATATGTGCGCCTAAGAGTTGACCAGATAAATCGATTAACCGAGCATTACCAGATAACCAACTCCAGTCCTTTTGTGTTGTATTGATTGATGTTGTTGATGTCATAAGAAAATTTTCTTTAATATTTGCGGTCTCGAAATAAAAAGTAAGCTTAATGCAAAGTCCAATTTGCACTAAGCTAAAAGAGAGAGAGAACACAACCAAACAATGTGGGTATTCCTTTTATTCAGCAGCAGCTTGTGGTGTGCCGACCACTGGCTGACCAGCTTGAGGAGTTCCTGCATTGTCTAATGCTTGAGTAACTCGACGGAAGTCGAAACCAATTGCCCTAAGGGCATGCCATAAATGACCTTGTAAGAAGAAAAAGCCTAAGAAGAAGTGAGTATTAGCTAGCCAAGCGCGGGCTGTGTGGACACCTACTCCTAAGTCTGCTGTATCTGCAAAGTAAGGAACTACTCCTAATTTCACTTCTAACACTTGTCCGTAGAATTCTACTGGATAGGCTAAAGTATTAACGGCACAGAAATAAGAAGCAACAAAAGCAGCTAAAGCAATTCCGCCCAGGGAATAAGAGAGAATGGCTTCGCCAGAAAAGATTAACAACTTCTTCGCCCAATCCATAGGAGGAGTTATGATATGCCAGATGCCCCCTGCAATTAAGAGAATGCCAACAAAGATATGACCACCGACTAAATCTTCTAGATTATCTACAGAAGCAAAATGGGTTTGATATCCATAGATAGTTAAAGGATTTAAAGTAGGATCGGTAACGACTCTTACATCTTCAATGTTGGCATCATACAATCCACCCCAAAACATAGCTTTAGCAACTAGTAGTAATGCACCAGCACCAAGGAATAGTAAATGATGACCAAGAATTAAACCAAGTTGTTTAGAATCATCCCATTCAAAATGGAATTGATCGGCAGAAGTGCCTTTTAAATCACTGGGAGCTTTAAAAGTATGAAATAATGCTCCTGCACCAAGGACAGCAGAAGAAATCAAGTGTACTGCCCCAACTACAAACATAGGATAAGTATCAACTACTTGTCCACCTTCTCCTACACCCAAACCTAGAGTAGCTAGATGAGGTAAGAGAATTAAGCCTTGTTCACCCATAGGTAAACTAGGATCGAATTTAGAAAGCTCGAAAAAGGTGAATGCCCCAGCCCAAAAAACTATTAATGCTGCTTGGGCTGCATGAGCAGCAATAAATAAACCAGATAATTTGGCAAAACGAGCATTTCCCGCCCACCAGTCATAGGTAACTTTAGGATTGTCGTAAGCTTGCAAAGTAAAACCTCCTAAATGAGTTTTTGATACTAGTTACTAATTATTGTCAATAACTAAGTAATAAGTCTATTCTGCATTATTGATAATAATAGTCAAGAATTTAATTTACAAATATTAATAAAAAACGAAAGATTTCACTTCTAACAAGACAGCTATTTATCTGTATATTTTGATAAAAAAGAATTAGATCCTGTTGGAGAAAAATTAATTATTCTTATTTTACTTGCTAATCTTACTTGTTAATCTAATTTCTCTCTATCAGTTTTATTAACAAAAAAGAAAAATATCGCAATAACTTATTTTTTACTGTAAGCTAGATAAAAATCTTATTGATTTTAATTCTCAATTATTTCCAAAGGAGGTTTGTTGCGGTGACAGCCATAACGGATAACCCTCAGGTCATTACGGAGTATACAGATATTCCTTGGTGGTCTGGTAATGCCCGTCTCAGAGATGTATCTGGTAAGTTATTAGGGGCGCACGTAGCTCACGGAGGCTTGATTGTCTTTTGGGCAGGAGCAATAACTTTGTTTGAATTATCTCGATTTGATCCTGCTCAACCTATGTACGATCAGGGTTTAATCTTACTTCCCCATTTAGCTAGTTTAGGCTGGGGGGTAGGTGCAGAAGGAGAAATAATTAGTACCTATCCCTACTTTGTCATTGGGACATTACATCTAATTTCCTCTGCTTTTCTGGGCTTTGGAGGCGTTTTTCATAGTCTGTTTGGCATTGAATACTTAGAAAATAAGTTTTCTTTCTTTGGCTATGATTGGCGTGATACCAACAAAATGACTACTATTATTGGAATTCACTTGATTCTCTTAGGAGCAGGTGCTTTTCTCTTAGTTGCTAAAGCGATGTTTTTTGGTGGTTTATACGATCCAGCAGTAGGCAATGTAAGAATGGTAAGTAATCCTACTCTCAATCCTGGCATAATTTTTGGTTATCTTTTTGGTGCAGTAGGTAAAAATTGGATTGCAGGGGTAGACAACCTAGAAGATGTCGTTGGTGGTCACATTTGGATAGGCGCAATTCTCATTTCAGGTGGCTTTTGGCATATTGCTACTAAACCTTTTGGTTGGACAAAAAATTTATTTGTTTGGTCTGGAGAAGCTTATCTTTCTTATAGTTTAGGTGCATTGGCTTTGATGGGATTTATTGCTGCTTATTTTTGTGCAGTTAATACTACGGTTTACCCAGAAGTCTTTTACGGCTCGTCTTTGGCAATTAAGTTAGATATCTTTCCCTATTTCTCTTCAGATAGCGCAGATTTACTTTCGTCGCGTACTTGGCTAGCCAATGCTCATTTTTGGCTAGCTTTTTTCTTTTTACAGGGTCATATTTTCCATGCCTTGCGGGCAGCAGGTTTTGATTTTAACAAGGGTCGAGTTGAAGCGTCTCGGATTCCTCCCGAACCTGATTTTGGGTAGGGGTGATTCGCGAATCGCCCCTACTAATGGCTAATTGAACAATACAGAATTAATTACGAGGTAAAAATATGACAGCAGTAATTGCTGAGAGTCCAAATAAAAATAAAATTCCCCAGGTAGGCTGGTGGGCTGGCAATGCTCGTTTTGTGGAGCTATCTGGCAAGTTGTTGGGAGCGCATATAGCTCATGCTGGTTTGATTGTGCTTTGGGCAGGAGCGTTAACTTTTTTTGAGTTATCTCGCTATAATCCTGACTTACCTGTGTATGAACAGAGCTTAATTTTGCTACCTCACTTGGCAACTTTGGGCTTTGGCGTAGGTGATGGAGGGCAAATTGTCGATACTTATCCCTATTTTGTGATTGGTGTTTTACATTTAGTCTCTTCGGCAGTTTTGGGTGCGGGAGGAATTTATCACTCTCTCCTAGGACCAGAGGTATTAGACCAAAATAGGAGTTTTGCTGGCTTTTTTGGCTATGAGTGGGAAGATGGAGACAAAATGACCAGCATTATTGGTATTCATCTAGTTCTCTTAGGTGTTGGTGCATTTTTGCTTGTCTTTAAGGCTATGTTTTGGGGTGGTATTTTTGACCCTTGGGCTGGTGATGCTGGACAAGTGAGAATTATTACTGACCCCACAGTGAATCCTGCTATTATCTTCGGCTATCTAGTTGGGGCTTCGGGAAAAGCAGGTATGGCAGCAGTAGATAATTTAGAGGATATTGTAGGCGGTCATATCTGGATTGGCTCTCTTTGTATTCTTGGTGGTTTCTGGCATATAGGCACTAGACCTCTTACTTGGGCGCGTAAGGCATTAGTCTATTCTGGAGAAGCTTATCTAGCTTACAGTTTAGGCGCGATCGCTTACATGGGTTTTTTTGCTGCCTATTTCTGCACAGTTAATGCTACAGCCTATCCTGAAGTGTTTTATGGGCCTGTGGGTTTAATTGAAACTGATACGGGTATTGTAACCGCTAGGGGTTGGTTGGCTACGTTCCATTTTGTGTTCGCAATTTTATTCCTTTTTGGTCATATTTGGCATGCTCTTAGGGCTAGAGGTGCTGCTGCTGGCTTTGATTTTAGTCGGGGAGATACCTTAGTTAAGTTTGCTGGTAATCCTCAGATTGGCAATTTCGACACCCCCCTTAATTCTTCTGATTTTTCTCTGTGGTTGTTGAAATATTTACCTATTTATCGTCCTGGTTTATCGCCTCTATTTCGAGGGTTAGAAATTGGGATGGCACACGGTTATTTGCTTTTTGGCCCTTTTGCTCTTTTGGGTCCTCAGAGAAATTCAGATGATGCTAATTTGATTGGTCTATTAGCTGCATCTGGACTAATTTTGATTCTGACGATTTGTCTGTCTATCTATGGGACAGTTTCCTTTAAAAAGGAATTTCGAGCAAACCGTCTTACCTATGCAACCTCTAACCCCATTGTGCCTGAGTCCCTCAAGACTTTAGATGGTTGGAGTCAGTTTGCTGCTGCTTTCTTTGTTGGCGGTGTTGGTGGTGCATTCTTTGCTTATCTTCTGTTCGATAATCTTAGTGTTCTCCAAGCAATTTTTGCTGGCAATATTTAAGGAATTTTTTTCTAAATTTATTGCTAAATATTCTCAATAGCTGTAAACTAAGATTAGTGTATTCTCCTCTCTTCTGGGATTGGTAGTTTTAATCATTTGCTAATCCCATAAGAAATTCTTAAAAAGCTTCTCTACAGAGAATTTATCTATCTATGGGTGTTTCAATTATCTGTTCATAGTTGCAACTATTGGGCAGAGAGCAAAGTTAACTGCTCAAGTATTTAGAAAAATTAGCAATAAACCTAGATCGAGTCATTGGTCATGAAATATTGTCCTTGTTGTACAGCTAAATTGCTACGCCATCTAAATAGAGAAAGTATTTATTGGTATTGCAGTCGATGCAGACAAAAAATGCCAATTCTCCAGAAGCATCAACTTAAACCTAAAAACTTAGCATTGGAAGAGATAAACTATGTCTAAAATTGGTCTTTTTTACGGTACTACCACAGGAAAAACTGAATCAGCAGCAGAAATGATCCAATCTGAATTTGGTGGTGCAAAGGTAGTAACTTTGCATGAAATTGCTGATGTAGAAGGTAGTGATTTTGCCGAATATAAATGCGTTATTATTGGTTGTCCTACTTGGGATATTGGCGAACTTCAAGCAGATTGGCAAGGTTATTATGATGAATTAGATGATGTAGATTTTAGTGGCAAAAAAGTAGCTTATTTTGGCACAGGCGATCAAATGGGCTATGCAGAAAACTTTCAAGATGCCATGGGAATATTAGAAGAAAAAATTTCTTCCTTAGGAGGAAAAACTGTTGGGCATTGGTCTACAGATGGTTACGAACATGAAGCTTCCAAAGCAGAAAAGAATGGCAAATTCGTTGGTTTAGCTCTTGATGACGATAACCAATCAGAATTAACCGAATCCAGAATTAAAGAATGGGTAGGACAATTAAAAAGTGAATTTGGAGTTTGATATCTAGCAGTTTTTATAACTATTTATGGTTCTCTTCTGGACAATAGACTAGGGAAAAGTAAGACAAGCAAAAGATTAGTTACTTTTCCCTTTTACTGAGTTTATAACTGATAATTCGTAACTACTAGACAAGGCAAGAGCAATGAATTTATTTGTTTGTTTAATTATGTGGACTACCGTAGTTAGCTTAATAATATGGCGAACTTGCACAATAACCACAAAAGCTATTACTCATCTTCAGCGTTTACATAAAATTCCTTGTTCTAGTTGTAGCTATTTCACAGGAGATTATCGTTTAAAATGCACAGTACGTCCTTTTGAGGCTCTATCAGAACAAGCGATCGATTGTCTGGATTTTGAATTATGTTCTCATAATCGCAACAACTTTATAAAAGGAAATATAGAGAAAGAAAATTTTACTTTAAATAGCCTTAAACGAACAAAACTCAACAATAAAAATTGTCAAAATAGAGTATAGGTCTTGATTATCAATTTTGATTAGTACTCTACAAGTTTGAATTGTCAACTCTATTCTACTTATTAAACAATTTTTCCTTCTCTATTGCCAATTCTCGAAGTCCACATTGAAATTAATCTCCTTACCAAGATGAATAAAAAAATAGAAAGTATCTGGATCAACACCAATCCTAGTTTTCAAAGATTTGAAGTCCCTTTAATCCGTTATCTATCTCGCTGTACAACGGTAGCTAGATGGGAATATTATCAAGATCGAGATGAACCTTGTTCTTTAGATATTGCTCTAGTTTTACTGCATGACTATCTCAAGTCTTTATCTCAACCAATTAATTTAATTGGTCATGGTACAGGAGGTTTACTAGGATTACTTTATGCCCGTAAATATCCTCATAAAGTTAAGTCTCTTACCTTATTAGGAGTAGGTTTTCATCCCGCAGTAGATTGGCAATGTCACTATTATGCCCTCAGACAACTTTTACCTTGTAGCCAGGAAATTGTGTTGACACAAATGGTGCAAAAAATCTTTGGCTATCAAGGAAAGTATAATGCTAAAGGTTTGGTTGATATTCTCCGACAAGATTTAGATACCTCTCCTTCTCCTCACTCTCTATACCAAAGATATAGTATTGCCCCAGAAGGAGTATCTATGCCCTTAATGGTTTGTGGCAGTCGCAATGATACCCTCATAGACATTAATGCTCTCAAAGGATGGGAAAATTACTTAAAACCAGAAGATATTTTATGGGAATGTCCTCAAGGTTATCATTTCTTCCATTATTTCTATCCTCAAGAAGTTGGTAGACAAGTACTTAAGTTTTGGAATTTACCTGCTAAAAATGCTTCTTCTCTATCTTCGGAAATTTATCAAAGAGGGTAGGGGCAATGCAGTGATTTTTTCGTACAGGAGTTCAGGAGTTCGAGAGTTCAGGAGTTCGGGAGTTCGGGAGTTCAGGAGTTCAGGAGTTCAGGAGTTCAGGAGTTCAGGAGTTCAGGAGTTCACCGAATCAGAATAAATCTATTTTTATCCTTGAGTTGTGAATGGTAGTTCATGGCATCTCTTGCAAAAGCAAATTTTTCACTAATTTCTTCCTTGTCTCCCTTGTCCCCCTTGTCCTCCTTGTCTCCCTAAACCGATTAATTAGGACTTATGCAAGAAGTTGATTTAGCACCAGCCCAGAAATCCAGAAATCTGACTAGCTAAGGTGAGAGCATCGAAGGGTTTATTAATCACACCTTTAGCACCTGCATTGTAAAAACGACGGCGATCGCTAGCTTGAGCTTTAGCAGTAATAAAAATTGTCGGAATATGCTTCGTTTTGGGGTTTCCTTGTAGTTTGGCTAAAGTTTGTAGTCCATCTATTTCTGGCATCATTACATCTAAAAGGATGGCATCTGGTTGTTCTGTCTCGGCGATCGCAATACCGTCTAGACCGTTAGAAGCTGCCAGCATTATCCAGCCAGCTTCTGACTCCAGACAAAAACCAGCTAAGGTTCTGATATCTTCTTCATCATCAATAAATAGAATACGTTTCGCGTTCATTTCAATAGAGGTAAATATTTCTCTCAAGGTTGATTATTTCCAAACCTTACAATACACCAGTAAATGTTATGGTTGCGGGAAAGTAAAGAAAAAAGTACTGCCCTGACCATAAACACTCTCTGCCCAAATTTTGCCATTGTGTTGCTCGACTATATGACGACAAATCGCCAAACCCAAACCAGTGCCACCTTTCTCGCGAGAATCGGAAGCATCTACTTGTTGAAATCGTTCAAAAATAATTTCCAGTTTGCCTGCGGGAATTCCTCGACCCCGATCTTTAACAGTAAATAGAACATTTTGGTTATTTTGTTGGCAAGTTATCTCAATCTTACTACTAGCAGGAGAAAATTTAATGGCGTTACTAATTAAATTAGTAAGGGTTTGGACAATGCGATCGCGATCGACCCACAACTGAATAGAGGGAGAATTGATTTCGATAGCAACTTGGTGCTTCTGAGCCATAGATGCCATGGTCTCTACTGCTTGTTGAATAAGCTCTAAACTATCACACTGTTGTCTTTCAATCTTATCTTTTCCTGATTCCATTCGTTCGAGGTCAAGAATATCGTTAACCAAGCGCACTAAGCGATCGCTATTTTTCAGAGCCAGATCGGCCATTTTTTGTCCTGGTGCAGAAAGCTCGCCCAAACGACCAGCGCAGAGTAGTTTTATGACTCCATAAATAGAAGTTAACGGGGTTCGCATTTCGTGACTGGCAATAGAAACGAATTCACTCTTCATTCTTTCTATTTCTTTGCGGTCTGTAATATCATCAACCATGGAGAAAAATCCTTTGACCTGACCATAAGCATCGAGATCGGGAATATAACTAGCATTCAGCCAAGAAGTATTCTGATGCTCATCAGTAGTCTGAATCTCAAAAGTAACTGCTTTTCCAGCCAAGGCTGTTTCGATATAGGGCAATATTTTTTGATAATTGTCTTCCCCAAATAATTCCCTAGTGTGAAGTCCCCTTAGAGTAGAACAAGGTCTACCAAACCAGATTTCATAAGTACGGTTGTTGTAGAGGTAACGTTGCTGATTATCTATGTAAGCAATCAAGATCGGCAGAGCATCAGTAATCAATCTAAGCTGTTCTTCGCTACGCTGAAGGGATTTTTCGGCTTGTACACGTTGGCTAATATCCATCATAGTTCCCCAAACCTTGAGAACTCTACCTTGACTATCTACTGTTGGCTCTCCTCTACTTTCTAGATATTTAATCTTGCCATCAGGTAATAGCAAACGATAGTTAATTTGCCAGGGTGTACCTTGATTATGTCCTCGTTTGAGAGTATTTTTGACTAATAGGAGGTCTTCTGGATGAATGCTCGCCATAATTGCCTGACAGGAGGGCACAAAACCTTTTGTGGTAAAATTCAGGATCTCAAATAGCTCTTCCGACCAGGTTATTTGTTGGTTGGCAAAATTATATTCCCAACTACCAATTTTCGCGATTTTTTCGGCTTTGGTAAGTAGAGTCTTAGAAGCTTGGAGTTTTTCTTCCGCTTGCTGGCGTTTAGTAATATCTTTGAGCATAACAGTCAAAAGTATTCCCTCTCGCGTTTGCAGTTTAGCAATAGATGCTTCGGCGGGGAACTCTTGACCATCCTTCCGCAGACCGTATACACTATTACCCCGTTCTGCCATGGTGCGAGCTTGATCTGCTGATTTAATAAATCGATCGATATGCTGACGATGCAACAGACGAAAGGCTTTGGGCAATAAAATATCTAATGGCTGTCCGATAATTTCGTGAGCTTGATAACCAAAAATTTTCTCTGCACCTTGGTTAAATAGTTGAATGTATTGTTGTTCGTTAATGGAGATAATTGCTTCATCAGCGTGATCTAAAATACCTGTTAGCTTTTGCTGATTTTCCCTTAAAGCTATTTCAGTTTGCTGACGCTCGGCTATTTCTGCTTGTAATAGTTGGTTGGTAGTAGTTAACTCGGAGGTGCGTTCTGAGACCATTTCTTCGAGGTTATCAAGTAATTGAGCTTGAGACAAAGCTACGCCAATTTGGTCGCCCAATTGTTTGAGTAGCTGAATTTCATGTTCCTGCCACTCCCGTGGATTATGACATTGGTGAGCGACTAAAAGACCTTTAAGTTTATTCTGACTAAGAATGGGAACTACTAGTTTTGCTTTGATTTTAAACTGTGCTAATAGCTGTTTGATATCTGAAGAAATTGATGCAGTGGAGAGATTGTTAATTGCTAAAACTTCTCCCTGCTGATATCTCTCTAAATATTTACCCATCAACAGAGGATCGGCAAGCTCATAACCCAGCATAGGGGGAAGATCGGGTAGGATTGACTCACTAATTGGTAAGGCGGTATCTTGGGGACGCACCTGTATAATTAAAACGCGATCGCAAGTTAGTAAATGCTGTACTTCAGCTACAGTAGTCGCGAGAATCTCTTCGATATCAATAGACATCCGAATTTTACGAGTTGTTTCTGTTAGCAACTTAGTATGTCGATATTGATGTTCTAGCTTATTCCAAACTCTTCGCTGCTCAGTAACATCTATACCTGTAGCAATAACAAATTCTACCTCTCGCTGAGAATCAAATAAGGCATTATTCGACCAAGAAATTAGATGTTTACTACCATCTTTGGCTACCCAAAAGTTTTCATATTGGCTGGGGACTTGCCCCTTAAGCAATCGCTGATATACGGCTTGAACAGTTTCTTTTTCTTCAGGCAAAATTAAAGTTTCCCAGATTTGCTTGCCTCTAATTTCTGCAAAGCTATAGCCCGTGATTTGTTCGCAGGTACGATTAAAACTCACAACTTTTCCCTGGGGATCTAATACTGCGACTAAAGCACCAACAGTATTAATAACTGCGTTGGAAAAATCCCGTTCTTGTTGAAGTTGAATTTCTGCTTCTCGCCGTTCGCTAATATCGGAATGAGAACCAATCATTCTGATAACATTACCTGTTTCATCCCACAAAGCTTGTCCTCGATCTAAAATCCATTTATAACTGCCGTCTTTACACAACACCCGATGCTCAGAAGTATAAAAAGGAGTTTTCCGCGCAAAATGGTCTTGAATGACCTGAGTTACCCACCCTATATCCTCTGGATGAACTCGCTTTGACCATTCTTCTAAAGTATTGCCAATTTCATCTTCTGAAAACCCTAGCATTTCCTTCCAACGCCGAGAAAAAAATACTTCATTGGTTTGGACATTCCAATCCCAAATACCATCATTAGCTCCCTTTAGTGCTAGTTGCCATCTTTGTTCACTCTCTTTAAGAGCTAATTCAGATTGTTTACGTGGGGTAATATATTGTGCTGCTGCAAAAATTATCTGTTCTGGCACATAGGCTTTTGCCGTCCACAACAACCAACGGTAAGCACCGTCTTTGGTACGATAGCGATTTTCAAAAGCAATAGTGGTCTTTCCTGCTGCCAAATTCTCGACTTCAGCTAAGGTTGCAGTACGGTCTTCTGGATGAACAAAGTTAATAAAAGGTTCGGCGAGGAGTTCACTTTGAGTAAAACCTAATATCTTACTAAAAACAGGATTAATACGTTTAAAATAGCCATCAAAACCAGCAGTACACAGCATGATGGGCGCAAGATCGAAAAAACGTTTTAATTCTTCTCTGTTCGCTTGCTGTCGATCGCTTTGATTGTTTTGATTTTGTTTACTGAGGACTTGTTCCTTATTAAATTCGGTATTTCTCCTCTCCCCCTGCTTTAGATAAGAGAAATCCGCAGTTGTTTCTGAACAACTACCTACTCCAAGATCATCTTGACTACTTTTTGTTCTATTCTCGTTGGCAATAAATTCTAGATTCTGAGTTTGTACAGACTGTATTAAAGTATTGGCAGCGATAACTCCTAGTAATTCTCGATCGTCTCCCAAAATCGGCACGTAGCTCACTGAATGGGTTTGGATAAAAGACCAAACTGACTGGATATTTTGACATTGCGATCGCGCCATAGTAATTACTGGCTGAGTCATTACTTCATTAATAGTTGTAGTAAATAAATCGATCCCCTTAGCTTTTAAATCGATCCCCTTGGCTATTAATCTAATAACATCGCCCTTGGTGAGAATTCCTCTTAATCTTTCTGCTGCAACTACTAAAATACAATCAGTTAGGTTACTTTGCTGTTTTTGACTCATCAAAGCGATCGCGTCTGTTAGTAAAGTTTCTGGAGCGACAATTATCGGATTTGGCTCCAAAAACTGTTCTAAATCAAATGATTTTAATGATTGTCTGCGCTGCGACATATCTTAATAGACTTTATATATCGATCAAAAATATGGATTGTGCAATAATCCAGAAACACTAATAACAAACCGCAGTTTTACCTCTAATTCGCAAGTGTCTCGAAAAGTTCAAGAATCAAATGAAGTGACAAAAAGTATAGGTTGTATCTCTTTAGTTTACAATCTCAAGTGTCAAACAAATCAGGTTTCTATTATATAACTATCTAATCTTAATAGATTTATTGGGAAATAACCTTGGTAATTCCCTAAAATTCTTTATTTACCAAGCTTATAACTTTTGTAACAAATAAATAGCTAAAGTTGCCACTATCAAAATATTTTAGACCATATAGGTTCTCATTTAAAGACAACTCTAATTTTCCAGTTTCTTCACAAGTTCCTCAAATTGCTTTTTTAAAGTATTAAGCAAACATAATTATTTGTTTTCGATCGGTTAGAGGTATCTTCGTGGAAAACATGGACACTTACACAGAATTTTTGTACTCTTTTGCTAATGCGAGCTTAACACTTAGAGTTGTCGAACATTTGCATAACAACTATCAATCGCAACTAGATTCAATAGCAGTAATAAATCTCATCGATCGCTGGCTAGTTCAAGTCAATCTCCAAGATTTTGTCGATCTTGAGTCAGCTAAAAATCTCCAGGCTTTTTTAAACGAAATGGGAATTTCTTATCAGCCATCAATAATAATAGCCAAAGCCTTAGCAGGATTAAAAGCTGGCGAGTCCCCCACTAAAATAATGAATCGCGATCGCATAGTCATTGTGGCTCATGGCAAACCAGAAAAGAAAGAGATTGAAATTTTTCGAGAAGAAGTTGTAGAGAGATTAGGTTACTGTCCGAAAAATATGGCTTAAGTTTTCGATGAACAATTTGAAAAAGAGCAGAGTGGAATAGGAGCAAGGGGAGTAGAGGTAGCAGGGGGAGCAGAGGTGCGGAGGAAGCAGAGGGAGTAGGGGGAGCAGGGGGAGCAGGGGGGCAGAAGTGCAGAGGTAGCAGAGGTAGCAGAGGGAGCAGAGGTAGCAGAGGGAGCAGGGGGAGCAGAGGGAGCAGGGGGAGCAGAGGGAGCAGGGGGAGTAGAGGGAGCAGGGGGAGTAGAGGAGGAAAAACGATTGATAACAATTCGGCTACAATTTAAATTCACATTAGCTTACTGATTACTTATTACCTATTACCTATTACCTTTCGTGATGCGTAAAGCCGTGTCAATTTATTGCACGGATATAAGCGAATAGCCAGATTGATCTGGCAGTTATCCATGATGAGGGTCATTAATATATTCAAGTATTATCTGAGTGCTAACCTTTCCTGTTGTATCAAACATATAAGAATGCGTCCAAAGAGAAGGTAATTTAAGTAATTCTGGAAACTCTTGTCTGAGATATCGAGACGTTCTACCCTTAAATGCCTTAACTACCTGAGAAATAGAATGATGTGGGTCATATTCAACTAATAAATGTATATGATCTGGTGCAACTTCTAAGGCTTTAATTATCCATTTTTTTTCATTAGCAACAGACTGAAAAATTTCAATACATCGAAGTTTTAGGGCTTCATTTTTAGCAAATACTTTTCTTCTTCTGCATGGTATCCATACTAAATGAACTGTCGCTAATCCAACAGCATGATTGTAATGTTTATAAATTTTCTTCATGTTGATAGTTTATTCTTATCTACATATATGATATCATTCTATACATGAAGACTTATCAATTCAAACTCTATCAGCATAAACGAAACAAGCACTTGCATCGTACTATAAACGCTGCCAGCAGTATATATAATCACTGTATTGCTTTGCATAAGCGTTATTATCGTTTGTTCGGTAAGCATTTGAATAAAAACAAGCTAATGAAACATATAGCCAAGTTAAGAAAAAAGAATGAGTACTGGCTACTAGTTGGTTCACAAGCAGCACAGGATATTATTCAAAGAATTGATAGAGCTTATGAATTGTTTTTCAAACATCATAAAAAGGGGGTTAGACCGCCAAATTTCAAAAAGAGAATCAAATATAAGTCATTCACTCTTAAACAAGCTGGCTACAAATTCTTGGATGGCAATCAATTAAAAATAGGAAAAAGAATTTATAAATTCTGGAAAAGCAGAGAGATAAAAGGAAAGATAAAAACTGTCACTATCAAACGTAATCCTTTAGGAGAATTATTTATTTTTGTAGTGACAGACCACATCGATCACCAAGTTATAACCATGTCGGGTAAAAGCGCAGGTTTCGATTTTGGCTTAAAAGTTTTTCTTTCCTGCTCTGATAATACAGAAGTAAAATCACCACTATTTTTGAAACAATCCTTAAATGATTTGAAAATTGCCAGTCGTCAACATTCGAGAAAGAGAAAAAGGTCTAATAGTAGAGAAAGAGCTAGAAAAAACCTGGTTAGAGTTCATGAAAAGGTGGTTAATCGTCGAACTGATTGGTTCTGGAAACTTTCCCATGAACTAACTGATAAGTTTGATTTTCTCTATTTTGAAACGCTTAATTTAAAAGGGATGCAGCGTTTATGGGGGCGTAAGATCAGCGATTTAGCTTTTGCTGAATTTCTCAAGATACTTGAATTTGTAGCTGAGAAAAAAGGTAAATTTGTAAGCTATATTGACCAATGGTATCCGAGTACAAAAACTTGCTCAGAATGTAACTTTGTTATTGATAAATTAGAATTATCTGAACGCTATTGGGTTTGTCCTTCATGTAATACAAAACATGGAAGGGATTCTAATAGTTCTATTAATATTTTAAAAGTTGGGGCTTCAACTTTGAGGTTAGGAGATGTCAGTCTGTCTCAGACAGCTATCTCTGCTTGAGCCTCGAATCCCAGTCTATTTATAGCTGGGAGTAGGTCAAGGTCTAAATTTACCACACCACGATCTCGGATATCATTAGTTCTACTTCCGTTGCAGTATTTAACCTGACGAATACCGATATTACGGCATTCATTCAGCTTCTTTTTGTAAGCATAATCATCGACACAATAAAGCTCTATTTTCCAATTGGCATTAATTCTTTTGGTTTCTTGGGAGACAGTGACATTATAGATAAATATTTCTGTTTCTATGCTTTCTTTAGTATCTTTGTCATAGATGACATATTCTATTTCATGGCTACCACGACTGTTACCCAACTGAGTCAAGGTAAAATCGTTAGAGCCTAAACCTATTTTTTTATAATCCCTTTCAATTCTTTTTCCACTTCTGAGATTAGTTAATCTGACTTTTAATGGTTTATCGGGTTCGGTAGTTCGAGAAATAAAACGCAAATCTCCATCTTCTGCTATACCAGAACGATATTCACCAGGACAGTCACCGATATATTTGACTATATGACGACTAAAAGTATCTTTGATATCGCTAAATTCTATATGTATACCTACTTCCGATGAGGCAACAACCTTCAATGTGCCTACAGCTAAAGTTAACAAACCTAAAGTTATGCCTGTCCAGATATACTTCATTTTACTCCCTCACTACTCCCTACTCCCTCTCTTGGTGCGCGTTCCCTTGCGGAGGAAACCTCCGCGGGGTCGCACCGCTACTCCCTACTCCCTACTCACTACTAAACTAATCCCTCAAGGAGCAAATTCTAAAGGAATAGCCCCAATTAATCCAGTACGAAAATCATTTAACAACTGACGGGCTACTCTTTCTTTATCTCCTTGATAAAGATTATTACCCAAGTCGTAGACATAAGATTCTCCAGTTATAGAGAGGGGATCGAGCTTATAGCGAGACTTCAAAGCTGCGCCAAACCCCAATTCTACTAGCAAATCAACCATGGCAGCAGCTACTCGCTGATTATCGTAAGACGCTTCCCCAATATCTTCACAAATAGCTAATTTAACTGCATTTTCCTGATCTTCTATTCTCCAGGGAATTACCCCAGGAGCATCTAACAGTTCAATTTCAGGAGATATTCTCACCCATTGTAATTGCCTGGTTACTCCTGCTTTACGCGCACTAGCTACAGCTTTACGCCCCACTAAACGATTAATCAAAGCAGACTTACCCACATTAGGAAAACCAATTACCACAGCACGAACAGGTCGATCACGCATCCCTCGATCGCGCCGACGCTGATTCATAGATACTCCTACAGCTTTAGCAGCTTTTAAAATTGCTTTAATCCCTTTTCCTTGTTTAGCATTAGTAAAAAGGGGTTCTTCTCCTTGTTCTTTAAACCAACTCAACCATTCTTGCTTGGTTTTTTCAGGAATCATATCCATTCGGTTGACTACTAAAATTCTCGGCTTATTGCCAATCCAAGCATTGATCTGAGGGTGATGAGAAGTTAGAGGGATTCTCGCATCCAATACTTCTAAAACTACATCTACTCGCTTAAGATTTTCTTTTAATTGCCTTTCAGCTTTAGCAATATGACCTGGATACCATTGAATAGGAGGAGAAGACATAGTGAGTAATGAGTAATGAGTAATGAGTAATGAGTAGTGAGTAGTGAGTAGTGAGTAGTGAGTAGTTATTTATCTTTACTTAAGCATCTTATTACCTATTACCCTATTACTGTTACAGTCGAGCTCTGTTTTTATTCTATAAACCACAGTAAGATGCTTTTAACCCGAAGGCACGATTAACTAACCGAGGGGTTATGGGAGGATAATCCGCAACCTATAAATCCCATATTTATTAACAATTATTGGATTTTACCTGTTTGTCCATTCGCAGTCATAATCTGTATTGGTCATTAAGAACTACTTATTTCCTTACTCAGACTCAGGGCAGTACGTCAGCATATCCCACACATTACGCGTATCTCTGTCGAGCATTGCCTGTTATATCTTTCAGGCTAGACATTAGCTTCTTACTGCATCCTACTCCCATATTTCATGCGCTTCACATCTGGTTGGTCTTAATAGACAGAAATATGGGTTTATCCCGTTCCCTATCATCATTTCGCGTTGTCCTTAGTCCCCAAACTATACTCCGAGAGGTGTTTTTGATGAGAAGTATCATATTTATATTTGATACTTTTTAATTTTAGCCGTTAAAATCTAAAACCTATACCTCTTTTGCCTTTTGGCTATGGTGTGAAAGCCATTTCCACCATTTCCGTGTCACGAAGCTTACGAATGGTTAGACTTAACTGAGTAGTTAAGCGTAAGACACCCCAAATAAATATTGAGTTAAACTGTCTTACCCATGTTGAACATAGACAACTTCCCTTGCAGAGTTACCAGTTATGATGGCTACCAGCTATCCGCTTTTCGACTAGCTTCTCACCAAGGTGATGTTATTCCTAAGCAAGTAGTCGAGGGATTCAAACGTCTCATTCGTCGGTAGG
>JASJDI010000081.1 GCA_030065155.1 Xenococcaceae cyanobacterium MO_188.B29 | reverse complement strand
CACACCCGCACTTGTTCTGGGTCGAGTCCTTTGGCTGCTACTTTATAAATAATATCGGTTTGGCTGACAATGCCATAGCTGTCTGATTCATCCAATCGCTCGACAATCAACGAACTCAAACCATGTTCTCGCATAAGCTTAACTGCATGAGCTACAGTAGCAAAAGCTCGAATAGCGATCACTTTTTTGCTCATAATCTGTGCTACTTTCATCTCTGCTTACTCCCCTCTCTGCTCTTGGTCGAGAGAATATCTGCTGCGTTCATGGGTATAATCCTTGCACCTATTGGCGGTTGGTCAGCCCATCTTTTTTCCGTCTTCAAGATAGATAAATAAATTGAAGAACTTGTGAGGATAAGACTTATAGAGAGTAAATTAGGGAATTAGAGAGAAAAATTAAGATGAAAAAGCTAAGAGCTTGTTTGTTGAAATTGAAGCTTATCTCCATCAGCAATTAAACTTTGCAGGATAAATTCCTGACAACAGTTATTTTCATCAGCCACTAATACTTTAGCTTGATGTCCTTGACTCAATACTTCGGCGCGATCGCACTCCTCATAAGCAATAACAATTAAGATATCTCCTGGTTGACAAAGAAGTGCTGCCCCACCATTCGGACAAATACCTTTTTTGCCTGCTTCTCCTGGAATAGCATAAGTTGACCAACGTTTGCCATTGTTGAGATTAATTACATCTACTTCTTCTAGAGGCAGTATTCCTACCTTGTCCATTAAATCTCGATCTATAGTTATACTGCCAACATAGTTTACATTCGCTTCAGTCACTCTAACGCGATGAAGCTTGGCGTGCATTAGTCTGATTTTTGCCATAGTTTTTTCCGACACCGCTTCTTTATCTTAGACTGCAGCAGTCAACTAAGTAATAACTATTTTAACGATAAACCCAATTCTAATAGTAAACGGCGACGGTTGTTTAAAGCGGTTTGATCTTTGGCATCAGCTTTGATGGCTTGATTGTAAGACACAAGAGCTTGCTTAGGTTTTTTTAAGCCCTCAAAAGCTGCCCCTCGGTTGTTTAAAGCAATGGCATAATCTGGTTTAATGGCTATAGCTAAGTCGTAAGCATCAATTGCTTCTTGATATTTACCTAAAGCCAATAAAATATTGCCCATGTTGTACCAGGCTTGATATTGTTCTGGATGGGTTCTAATAATCTGTTCGTAAGCAAACAGTGCTCGATCGTATTTTTGCAACTTGCTAAAAATACTACCTTGACCATACCAAGCCAGATAGTACTCTGGTGCGATGGTAGTTACTTTTTGATAGGCAATGATTGCTTGTTCATACTTTTCTAGTTTTTCCAGAATTCTAGCTCGACTGTACCATGCCAGATAAGAATCTGGTTCAATAGAAATTACTCGATCGTAGGCTGCGATCGCTCTATCATACCTACCCAATTTCCTGAGTACATTACCCTGATTGTACCAAGTGACATAATTATGTGGATTGAGGGCAAGAGCTTGAGAATAAGCAAAGAAAGCCTCGTCATATTGTTGCAAATAGTTCAGGGATATTCCGCGACGATACCACGCTTCTTCTAAATCGGATTTTAAATTGATAGCTCGATCGAAACAGGTAATTGATTCTTGATATCTATTTGACTTTTGTAGAGTGATTCCCCGATTAATCCAAGCTTGATAGTGAAGGGATTTTTGGCCATAATCCCCAATAAAAGAACAAGAAACATTCTCTTCGTGTTTTTCTACAGAATTAGACAGATCGGTAGAAATCTTTAGAGCATAATATTCTTCTTGGCTAATTTCTAGCTGGGAATTATATCTCGTTGGGATATTTTCAGCCAATATACTTTGTCGATCGACTAAAAACGAAGAAAAGACTAAGCCAACAATGGTCATACCATTTACATAACGCATAAAATAATCGTTATCTTACCTATTGTTTTCGTTATAATTCGTACAACTTGTTCAAAGTGTGATTTTAATCACCAACTGCTTCCCCTGCTTACCTCTGTTTTAGAGCTAATGTCCCTTGCCTGCTTATTCCACTAGAATCGATCGCATAATTACTCCAATTGTTGAACTTTTAAAATAGGCAAGCTGATATCATTTCCCAGTTTATTAGCTGACTAACAGGAGCAGGAATCATTTCTCCACGAAAATCCAAGACTTGCACGATAACCAAGTAAGCAATGGCGATGATCAGTGAAATAACCCCTGTAATAATAGCGATAATCTTGCCTCTATCCATCACAATTTTTTTCTGAAGATAATGTCTATTTTTTCATATTTTCAGGTTTTGTGCTTATCTATAAGTTTAAATAGACAGATTTTATTTTGGCTATCCTACTAAAGTTAGAACTAACGGCTATTTTTAACTAATCAGATTACTATTGGGATTACCCAAAGGTAAGAAAATAGTTATTTCTTCTTGATGGGGTCTTTTTCTAATAGTAAGTTTTCCCCCTAGTACTTGAAAGATATTTTTAGTCACTTCCTGACTCAGACTTAAACAACCCGTTTCTGGTTGAAACATTAACAATTGACCAAGGGATTTGAGAGGATTATGAAAAATAGAACATTTAGATGTTAGCTGCAACTTAAGTTGATTGCCCGCAGTAGAGACATTGACGCTAATTTGTCCACCATTGGGTAGACTGCGAGTATAACTTTCCATTAAACCAATGAGAATACGATCGAGCATAGCTGGATCGCTGAATACATTGGGCAGTTGTTGGGGTAGAACAACATCTAGATCGACATTTCTTTTTTGGGCTTGTTTTTGCCAACGAGGAATAGTGTGTTGAAATATTTGCTCTAAGGAAAACTTAGTTAGTTGAATACACTGAGCCTTAGGAGGAGTAGATTCTAATTCTGCTGCACGGAAAATCAATTCCATACGGTCTATTTGTTCAGTACATTCTTGATCGATCGCCTGTAAATATTTAATTACTTTAGGGGTAAAATCTTTTTGGCGTTTGAGTATTAGTTTAGTCAGAGTACGGATAGTAGTGAGAGGAGTGCGAATTTCATGAGTTAGAGCTTGCAGTAACTCCATTTCTAACTGACTACCAACTTTAGAATTTAAAGAAAAACTTGGTGAGTTGCTCGCTTTTTTGGAACAAAAAGAAGATTTAGTTGATTGTGGAGATTGGCGAGAGGAAACACCGAGGTTCCCTCGGCTTGTTCCACTCTCGTCGTGTAAGCCAGGCTGAGGAGTAACAACCGCTTCTATAGAATGAGCTTTCCCAAGTGCCAAAGCAGTTAGAGCGGGTAAGTTTTTAAGTAATTGTCGACTGAACTGACTTACTAGACGATAATCAGGAGTAGGAGGGGCAAATTGCTCAACCAACTCATCTAGTTGAGGCAATTGATTGTAGTTAGTAATGATTAGACGAGAGCGCAAAGTTGACCAAATTTGCTCAATTACTTCTGGCTCGAAAGAAAAATTGAAAGCAGGAACTCCGTCTCGATCTTGCCCTAAAACCATAACCAGAGCAAAATTAGTCGTAAAAATTAGGCAAAATTGTTCTGTTGCGATGGGGTCTTTAGGTAGTAATGGCAATTGTACGATGGGACAAACAATATCCTGAGAAGATAAATCAGCAAAGGATGATGGTGAAGAGGGCATCAACGCTTTGGCATTAAAAGCATCAGGAGTAAAAATACCTGTGGGAAAATAATTTAATAACTCTAGATTACTTACAATAGGAGCAGGTGCAGAAAAAATCAAACCTTGGTAATTTTCTTGCCTCGAATCAGTCAGATGGGTTTGAGATAACAGTAATTGTTCTAAAGCTGCGATCGCCCCAACCCATTCTCTTTGTGCTTTTAATTCCGCTAGGTGCTTTTTTTCACCGAAATTTGACTTTAATTGATTATTATTCCCTTGTGAATTACCTCTGAGAGTTTCTTGATTGCCCTCTGTCTGTTGATGACAATTTAGAACATCACTGAGAGTTTGCAGTAGCCAAGTTTGCACTCGTTTTCAACCTCCTCTGACAGCTAGATATTTACCACGCTTAGCATTCCAGTTTTGCTAAATAAAGATTATTAATATTCTGTTTATCTGGCTTAAAATTATCTTGTTTATATACTAGCTGTCTTAGCTATTTTCACAAAGTTGTATAACCGAACCTTTTGTTTCGCAATCTCCCCTACCAAATTAAATTAGTAGTTAGGGTTATCCCAAACTTAGCTTGAAAATAGATGAACTCGAAGGGCAAATCGCCCTTACCATAGTTCGGGAGTTCAAAAATTATAATTTGCTATTCGCCTCTTAATTATTTAGTGTAACAATGGTTTGATTTCTGCGACTAACCGCTTAGTTTCTAAAAACAATAGCCCTTGTTTCGCAGCTTTACCAGCTAAAACCAATAATACCGCTTCTGTTCCACAGCTAACCAAAATACTATAGCCTTTCTCTCCCTCAACAAAAATACGTTCAACTAATCCTCTGGCAAGCTCTTGTCCAATCCTCTCTCCTAGAGAGAGAATTGCTGCCGACATAGCTGCAGTTCGTTCTTCATCCATATCGCTAGATAAAATAGAACTAATCGGTAAGCCATCAGGACTAACCAAAGCTGCTCCTTGAATGTCAGGAGTGCTACTTACAAACCTTTGTAATGAGTCTTGAAGTACGGAAGATTGAACCATAGCAAATTTCTGAGTGGGTTTATAGGATTGTACTACAAATTGTTACTTAAAAAAGCTATTAGCTATTAGCTATTAGCCAAATTAAAAGTAGACTTAGACTACTTTTAATTAAAGACTATTCATCGCTTCGCGATAGGATAGGGGACTTAAACCCAAAGCGAGAAGTTAAAACGTTATAGGTTATAGGTTAAACTACGTTAATACCTTGTTGTATCAGTTGTTCCACTAATAAAATTAAGCATTGAGCAACGGAATGAGAATTAGTAGCATTAACCTCGATGATTGGAGGTTTAGTAACAAAATTGCTTAATCCTAACGTTAAAGCAATATCTTCTGACTTCCAAGCCTTATGAGAATCCGCGTGGGTAAGACCAACAATTAGAGGACTTTGGGTTTTTTGCTTCATATAGTTTAGTAGCCGACGACTAGCACGAAAATCTTGGGGACGACTAGTATCAACTAGAAAAACGTAACCGTGTACCTTAGGCATAAGAATATCCCACATAAAATTAAAACGAAACTGCCCAGGAGTTCCATAGAGATGGAGAATTTGCCCAGAATTTAAGGTCAAACGACCAAAATCAAATGCCACAGTAGTTGTAGCTTTCATTAAAGCTGTCTCATCACTGGCAACGCGATCTGTATTTACTACGTCAATCTCACTAATGGAACGAACAAAAGTTGTTTTTCCTGCTCCTACTGTTCCAGTAATACCAATTTTCAATATTTCCATCACCAAAACTCTTGCAATATAGTGTACACTCAGGACATTTAGCCAAATTTGCTTCGCAAGAAATCAATCACAGTTTTTAAAAATGAAACTTTGAGCCTATCCTCCTGATTACTTGGCTGATTTTCAGCAGTAGTTGTGATAGTACTATTTTTTGGTGACACATGTACTAACGAAAGATTTGGGCGATCGCTTTTATATTTAGTGGCACTAGTACTATATACTATGGGCATTTCGTCCACTAGTCCAGCCATGATTAAACTCAAAGCAGCCTTTTGTACATTCAACACAGGTTGATTAATTTCTCCAGCTATGGTTTTGAGAGGCATTTGACCATCAGCAAGTTCCCAAACTTGCCATTCTAGAGGAATCAATTTAAAGTAAGGCTGCTTAACTAATTTTGTCAAAGCGTAGCTTGATTCTGGTAATTGTTCAGCCAAAATATCCCAGTTTTTTTGCAAACGGAGGGCATTTAGGGATATTTCTGCTGCTCTAATACTTTTCCCTGTCATTTCTAGCCAGGGTATTCTCTTTTTTTTATCCAAATCAGATTGAGGAGAAATTTCATGAAACAAAAAACAACCCACTGGGACTTCAAACAGTTGGTAAACTTGAGCAATCTGAGTTTGAAAGAGATAATTTAATTGTTGTTGTGTGATCAGTTTTTTTTCCTCTAAGTATGATCCCAGAGGGATGTCAGGTAAACGAGAATTTGCTATCCTTCGACTTACAAACGGGCTTAACCAACCTCGATTTTCAATTTGAGTAATTAAGCTTTGATAATGGGAACGATTGATAACTGTGACTAGCCTACCTTCCTGAAACCAAATATGATAAAGACCCATTAATTGTGGTTTATTTTCAGCAGAGCGTACTTGTAAAATTAGTCGACCAGATTTAGAACCTAAATCGATTAGTCGCAATAATTCAGGAAAGGAAAAACTCTCCAAAAATCCACTAATGGTCATCGTTCAATCATCTCCGAGTAAGTCCAGATTATCTAGCGGGAAAGCTCTACTGGTTGAGGCAAAATTTCCCTAATTTTTTGGGTAATTTTGTTGATTTCTTGCGTAAAAGAGCTATTAGGGTGACGCAAACAAAAAATACCTTGACTAGCAAGGCGAAACATATCATTAGAAATAGGCAAGACTCCTGCTACTGGTACTTGATAAATATTTTCTATTTTTGTTCCTAGGGCATCTGCATTAACTTCTGGTAAAACTTTATTTGCTACTAATAACATACGAGATACTTCTAACTGTCTCGCTACATCTAAAACTACAGCTGTACCTTGATAATCTTGGCAGTCGGGACGGAGGATGACTACCGTTACATCAGATATACCGATAGCAAGTAAAGTCTCTTCGCTTAGACCAGGATGAGTATCTACAAAAAGATAATCCAAAGCTAAAAGATTACTAAGTTCTTTAAATCCCTGATGGAGCAATTCTACATCGTAACCTTCACTAAGAACAGTAGCAATTTCTTCTGGTTTCATGCTGGAAGGAACCAAATAAATGCTTTTACTTTCTACTACTTGTTTGCCCAACTCTTTATTAATAAAATTGCTCACATCGTAAGCGGTTTCTGCTAGAGGACATTGCCCCCAAAGATAGTCATTGAGAGTATACTTAATCTGCTCATCATCTAATCCAAACAGTAGATGAATTCCTGGCGATTGGATATCTGCATCGAAGATGGCAACACGCTTTCCTTCTAGTACTAGATTTGTAGCTAAATTAGCAACTAAATTTGATTTACCTGTACCGCCACGATAAGAGTGAATAGAGATAATTTGAGTCATAGTTACTTACCACTTTTTTGTCTAGCTTGGTTAGTTAAGTCTGTTGTCTCCTCCAGTTCAGCTAAAATTTCCGCTCTTTCTTCAGAAGTAACCGAGTATTCAAGACTTAAGGATTTTATGGCTTGCCTCTCTTCATTAAAAACATCAGCCATGGATTTTTCTTTTTTCACAACTTGTAAAAGTTCTCTTCCTAACCCTTTGGCAGTGCGACGGCGTTTGGGCTTGACTAGTCCTTTGATTCGGTTACGGAAACCTTGTAAGCGAGCCAAGTCTTCACGGGTTCTTTGTTTGTTAGGATCGAATAAACTGGGGTTTTCGACTCCTAATTCTGTTAATATTTGTTGGTGATCGCGATCGCTCATATCTAATTCCATCCGCATTTGTTGTAGTACTTCCAAGCTACTAGAAGAATTGACATAGCCTTCTTCTAGAGATTCCTTTAATACCCCTTTGTAGGCCTGAATTCTTTTTTCCCGAGTAAAACCTGGCAGAATTTTGGCAAGAACATAAACTTCATTGGGGTTTAGTTTTTCCAATGATTGTCCTTCTAAAAAGTGAGCAACATCTAGATTTAGACGACTCAGTTGTCTACGAAGGCGGTTAGCAAGGCTTTCTCTAGAATACAGTGCTGGACTACGCCCCCAAGTTCGATATAACCACAGAGTACTCACAAGAACGACAAATGTATTAAACAAAAACTGCACCGATAAAGGCATTAGTCTTAAAGTGGGACGACCACCCCAGACAAAAAAGAGATTAAAGACAAAGAAAGTGCAGAAGGTAAATAACTGATGTTGAATTATCTCTGGGGAGATATCTCGATTTTTGTTCCGTAGATAAACCTTGTAAGCTTTTTCTAGTTTGAGACCAAGCCAATAACTAGCTAAAGTAAAAAAACCCAAAGTCAGAGGAACAGCTACTAACTTGGGAATCGGAATCGGGGTGTCAAAGATATAAAAACCAGGATTAAACAAGGTACTGAGCAGATTTTCTTCATGAGTCCAAGCTCCAGAAAAATAGTAATCCCAGTTACCTGCATACAGATAGTAGTAGAAATAAAAGCTAAAAACTAAACCGATATAGCCATAGTAGAGTAGTTTGCGGTCTGGTTTTTTGATTCCATCCCAATAGGTTCTTTCCGCATCGATATCAATACAAGGAGTTTGACAAGCAACACAAGCACTTTGTTCTTTCCCGTCGGCATCGATAATACGACACATAGATTGGGTAATGGTATTATTAGCACTTTCGTGGGCAGTACTAGCAAATAGTCCTCTGGGTTCACCATAAACTTTTTGCACTGGTGCCATAGGACAAAAATAATTACACCAAGTTTTGCCGTCATATAAATAGCCAACTAAGATAGCCAATCCAATGCTGAGAAGTAGAAAAAGAGCTAGCACCCAACCTACCGTATTCACAAATAAGATCCGAGCGCATATACCTAGATATAGTAGGCTAAACTGGAGATATAAATAGTTGCGAGCTAACCAAGAATTCTTAGGTACTTTCGCTAATCTGTAGCTAACTTTGCCTGTGTGGGGATCGATTCGTTGCTGCTTTCTTTGAATTCCTAAAGCACGAGGAAGCTGAGACACAAAGGATAGAGGACAGATTCTTCGCCACAATTCATGACCAAAAACCAACAAAATAATGATTCCGAGAGGAACTATAGCTGCCCAAAATACCTGTCCAGCAATGGAATGAGGCTGTTCTTGTATACATATTCCCTGTAGCTTAATACAGACATTGGGGTCTTTGTGAAAAGGACTGAAGGTATTGTGAGGTTCAGTTAACCAGGGAGAGATAGGGTCATAAAACATTAAAGCGATTAGGAGCAGCCAACTAATTATTAGCAACCACCTAACCCTATGCATTTGCTTCTCAGAAATATTATCCAACATAATTAATTAACTTTAGAACCTATCTGACTCAAAATTCAAGTTAAATAGGTCTATTTTGTTTGATCTTTCTCATCACTTTAGTAGAAATTGCCTGCTGAATCTGAAAAAATTCCTTATTTTAGCAATCACACTATCTAAACAGACAATACACTTAAGTAAGTAAAATTTGCTTGAGAATAATCACGGGAAAAAAGTCGATTACAAGTTTTGTTACTTACGTAATTGCACTAGAAACTGATTTGAGTCACTAATCTTTTTTCTTTAATAGTTGCGTGTTTATACGTACAAAATAGATCTGAGTTAGAGCAGTGTTTTATGCTTTTGCTGAAGCTGATATCTAAGAATTCTTTCTAATTTTTTTGAGTTTTTGCTTTACTTTTTGAAAAGAATCAGTTTCAACAATCTTGGCGACTTCGCTAGCTTGTTTTGATTTATCAATGGCAATTTGCATCTGTTGGACTTGCAATTTTAAGGCTTGTTCTTCTTGTTTACGCTGAGTGATGTCTTGAATAATACCTTCATAGTAAAGTAATGTTCCGTGACGATCGCGCACGGCTCTAGTATTTTCTTCTACCCAAATTATTGCGCCATTCTGTCGATAAATTTGATATTGAAAGTTTTTTACTTCATCCTGATTATCCAACAAATACTTTAAATGTTCTCGATCGCTATCATTGACAAAGATTTGTCGATCGACTTCTTGCCTACTAGTCAGCATTTCTTCAGGAGAATTGTATCCATAGATACGAGCCATGATCGGATTGACTTTGATATATTTACCGTCAGGAGTACACTGAAAAATTCCTTCTAGAGCATTTTCAAAGATACTGCGATAATTTTCTTCAGCAATCCGCAATTCTTCTACTTTTTGTTCTAAAGACGTATTTAATTTTTTTAATTCTTGATTTTGCTGTGCCAATTGTCGCTCTTGAAGATAACTCCGCAGAGCTTCTTTGACAGTCAAAACTAGGTCTGTTTCATCCCAAGGTTTAGCTATGTAACGATATAAATTAGCAGCGTTGACTGCATTACCCACCGCTTGGGCGTTTGCTTGTCCAGTTAACATAACTGTTAAAATTTTAGGATGATGAGCGTGAACATCGATTAAAAGTTCATCTCCCTTCATTCTCGGCATAATCTGGTCAGAGATGACCAATGCCACTTCCATCGAGTCTTCCTCAAATTCTTGAATGATCTCTAAAGCTTCTTCTCCACTTTCCGCAGTTTCTATCTCATAATTATCTTCCAAATTACGTCTTAACTGCTCTTTAATACTTTCTAAAATAGTTATTTCATCGTCAACACATAAGATTACTAGGTTAGTCATCAGTTCCTCCTTATGAAAAATCATCAGCTTTCAACAATTTATTGACGGGTAACTATTCTGAGGAACGTAAGGAAGACCCACTTTTCGTCAACTTTAGAGTCCCGTCAAGGAAAATTCTTTGCTTCCGAAGTTACTTCTTGCGATCTTAATCATATATATATTATTAAGATATTACGATCGGCTACTTTTTTCTGTTATCCTAAGTACATTTACTGGTTCTTTATCTGTCTCAAATAAGACAACTGACTACAGGAATTATACTTAGAGTTTGCGAAAAAAGTATTCAGTCCAGAGCAAAGAAATTTATAGTGCGAGGGAATACCCTTATCCTTTTATGATGAGGTAGAAGAAAAAACAAGATAACTTAATGGTCATCAGTTTACAATTTAGACGCACAATCTTCATTGTTGCTTTCAATAAAGGTTATTTTTTGATAATTGGCAGTTTCACTTGAAAGGTAGTATGTCCTGGTTGACTCTCTACTGTTATATATCCTTGGTGTTTGTCGATAATTTTGCGGGCAATATCTAAGCCTAAACCACTTCCTTCACCCATCGGTTTGGTTGTAAAAAAAGGCTGAAATATCTTATCTTTAATCTCTTCAGGAATACCAGAACCAGAATCAGTTATTTTTACAGCAATCTGTTCACTATCCTGTTCTAGGCTAATTTCTAATTTACCTTTGCCTTTCATTGCTTGAATAGCATTGTGGATTAAATTAGTCCAAACTTGCATTAATTCATCAGGATAACAAAATATCAAAGGTAAGGATGGATAATCTCTAATCACTTCAATTCCCTGCTTAAGCTGATTGTGATAAAGTTCCAATACTGTTTCAATTCCTTCTGTTATATCTACCTGTTGTTTTTCTCCTGTGGGATCATAGCGAGCATAATTTTTGAGAGCAAAAACTACCTTAGACGCTCTCTCTATAGCAATAATGGTATTGTTACTATTACTGTGTAAACGAGCTAAATTGTAAGCAAGTTGCAAAATTAAATCGACATTGTTCGATTCGAGTAGGGGAAGAAAGGGATCGATATCTTGGTAAATGCCTATATCTGTGAGGATATTAGTGATATATCTAGCCTTTTCGAGACCTTTATCTTGTAACTGAGCCAGTAAGTCACGCTTTAGTTTACGCTTCTGCCGAGAATTAATGGGAGATTCGCTCTTTAAGGATTTTCCTAAGAAAGCAAAGAAAAGGTCTTGTTCTTGAGAGGAAAGTTGGGGAAAAAGTTGAGGCATTTGTTCCAGAAACTCGGATAAAGCCTTGATATTATTGTAGGAAGATGCCCGCATAACCCCCAAAGGGGTATTAATTTCGTGAGCTACTCCAGCTACTAGTTGTCCAAGAGCCACCATTTTTTCCGATTGGATCAATTTATTTTGAGCAGTTGTCAAATTTTCCAGAGCCTGGGAAAGTTCTAAAGTACGCTCGGTAACTTGAAGCTCTAGAGTTCGATTATATTCTGCTAATAACTGTTCTGCTTTTTTCTGCTCGGTAATATCTTGAAAAGCATTAATTATATAAACTGTTTCTCCTTGCTCATTAGCAATAGAGTTACTCCAACTTTCGACTAGAGTAATTTTGTTTTCTGGGTCGTTAATCTTTTCGTGATATTGTTGTTTTGAGGTTTCATTATTGACATTAGCATGATTAGGTTTAGGCGTAATTTCAGCTACAATGCCACTAGCTCTTAACTCTTTTGCTCTTTGATTAGTGTAGTAGAGTTTTTCTCGATTATCGAGCACTTCCACTCCTACGGGTAAGACTTCTAAAAATTGATGAATTTGTTGTTGATTAAGACTTGATTTTTGAATAATTTGGGCATTAGCGATCGCGATCGCTACTTGAGTGGATAATAGTTTTAGGTTGGCTAAATGTTGGTCAGTAAAAACCGATTCGGGGTGATTATTTTCTAGATAAATAATAGCTTCTAGTTTACCGCGATCGCTTAAGGGAGCGCATAAAATTGCTTGGGGTTGTTTTGCTTGGAAGTAGGGATCATCAATAGATTCAATCTCCTCAGTCAGATCATTTAAACAGATGATATTTTGATGTTTCGCCACATTGTGAATAATAGATGTGGGTAGACACTCAGCCATCATCCTAGACTGTAAAGCTATTAGGCTATTATGATCTACTCCCCTAACCGCTTCAATTAGCCATTGTCCTTTAGACTCTAGAAGAATACACCCCCATTGTGCTTCAGTATTATCTCTGAGAATACTGAGGGAACTAAACAATAATTTATCTAAGGAAGTCTCTCTGGAGATCTCTTGATAGGCTTGGCTTAAAGTTTGACAATCCACAATCTACTCTCAATTGGTACTAATTAAAATAATCTTTTTGTTAAGGTGGAGATTTAGATAGATAACTTAAGATATAAAGCCAATAACTTTTAAAATCGCCCAAATAACCTTAAACTTATCCAATATAATTTCATGTTCTGAACTCAGCTTAGAAGAAAAAAAACAGAGAGAATATTGCCTTGTTTCCCCGACTATGTTTGGATTTGCAAAGTTCTATGCTATCTTTCTTCTTGAACTGCTTAATTGTAAAGTTTTACTGCATAAGATTTTCGGTGTATGGTATTAAAATTCTGAATGATACAAAGATTATCTATATATTCTGCTAAGATTTTACAAACCACGTACGAGTATACCCGTAAGTACAATTTCAGTATATTAGATAACGTGTATTAAAAAACTATTCATGCAGAGTTTAATTGAAGGATGAAAAAGCTTTACTCTAGTCAGAGAGTTAGATGGTTCTATCTTATCTCAATCATTTTTTTATGTTTGATGACAATTGGGTTATGGCGATCTTCTCAATTACTAGAAAAGCCCAGGGTTAATGAAGAACCCAAACCCATAGCTATTACTCTCAGTAGTGGGGCAATTGAGCCAATTCCTCTGACCAGGAAATTAGATAACCGAAAAGTAGAGTTAGGAAAAAAACTATTTAATGAACCTAAACTATCTAAAGATAATACGATTTCTTGCGCTTCCTGTCATGGTTTAGATACTGGAGGCACTGACCAATTACAATTTTCTCGTGGTGTTAATAATGCTCTTGGGGTAGTGAATACACCCACAGTTTTTAATAGTGAATTTAATTTTAGAATGCATTGGAATGGGGTTGTTACCACTCTAGAAGAACAGGTTGATAAGCCTGTTTACTCCGAACGAGTAATGGCATCTAGTTGGCCAGAAGTTGTTAGCAAGCTCCAGAAATCTCCAGAATACACTTCTCTGTTTGCTAAGATCTACGATGATCGGATCAACAGCGACAATATTAAAGACTCGATCGCTACCTATGAAAGGTCTTTATATACTCCCAACTCCCGTTTTGACAAATTTCTGCGGGGAGAACCAAATGCCCTCACCTCAGAAGAACAAGAAGGCTATAGTCGGTTTAAAGCCTATGGTTGTGTTAGCTGTCATCAAGGAATAAATATAGGGGGCAATTTATTCCAAACTTTTGGCTTATTTGGTAATTATTTTGAAGACCGTGGTGAAATCACTAAAGCTGATTTAGGACGCTTTAATGTTACTGGAAATGAAGAAGATCGTTACAAATTTAGAGTTTCCAGTCTGCGCAATATAGAAAAAACACCACCGTATTTTCACGATGGTACAGCAGAAACCCTAGAGGAAGCAGTGGAACTAATGGGCAAATATCAATTAGGAAGGCAGCTTTCGGAAGAGGATATTCAGCTAATTGTCAAATTTCTCAAAACTCTCACAGGGGAATACCAAGGAAGACCGTTATGAAAAAACATCAATGGTTTAAAATCGCCACAATCTTTAGTGCTGCTATTTTTTTAATTTTCTTGGTAATCCAGAGTTTATCGATCGATCTAGAACATCATCAGCAGTACCAAACAGCTTTAGCTCATCAAAATGAGAGAAAAGCAATCATTAATCAAGAGTTACTCAAATCTAGATATGAGCTTTTTTTCTCCTACGATCCCTTAGTCAATCATTTGTCAAAACTACAAGCAACTCAAGCAACGCTTACCACAATTCCTAACTTTATCCGTGGGGAAGATCGAGCTAGTTTTCAGAAAGTATTGGCAAAAAGTTCACAAGCTATAGAGCAAACAGAAATACTGATCGAGGATTTTAAAAGTCAGAATTCCGCTTTTAAAAACTCCCTCCGCTATTTACCTTCTTTGGTTTCGGAAATCGCTAACAAAACCTACGCTCAAAGTAAACAGACCAATTTATCAGCTTCTCTAGATGAGCTAGTACAAAACATACTTTTATATAATCTTACTTCTAGTGAAGATTTAACTTCTTCTGTCAAAGCAACAATCAAAAAACTGCAAGCGATAAGAGAACAAAATATTAGCGAAGAAGAGAGTTTCCTCATTAACCTAGCTAATCGCCATGCAGAAATTATTCTCAGCTATAAACCAAGAATAGATAAATTAACACAACAAATACTAGGATTACTCAATACCCAACAAAGTGAAGAACTAAATAAAGCTTACTATGACTACTATCAAAAAGCAGTAAATAAAGCTAATATATACCGCCATTTTGCCTATGCATGGTCTTTAATTTTGCTGGGCTGGATTTCTTATTTAGCTACTAGCCGAACTCTGCAATTATTGCAAAAAAGCCAAAGAGCAGAGTCGGCTTTGCAAAAAATGAATGAAGATCTAGAAGCTAAAGTAAAAGAACGGACTGCTCAACTAAGCGATCTTTGGGCGCAGGAATGTCTTTCTGAAAAAAAACAACGCCGAGAAAAAGAAAAGTTACAGCAAAGAGTAAGAGAGTTAGGCACAGAAATAGCCTCTGTAAGTCAGGGAGATCTTACTATCCGCGCTAGAGTAACTGAAGATGAAATCGGCACCATAGCAGAATTTTATAACTTCACTCTGGAAAATCTACGGCAGATCATTGTTCAGGTACAAATAGTAGTGCAAAAAGTAGTCAATAACATTAAGAGTAATGAAATTGCCATCCAGAAGTTATCGGAAGATACTGATGCCCAAAGAGAAGGTATTACTCTAGCAAGAGAAACTATTCAAGCTATGGCAAACTCCATCCATACCATTGCTGCGAAAGCAGTACGGGTAGAATCTCTGGTAACACCAATGATGCCCACTGGAGAACCAGGGGCAGTCTTAATTAACCATAATGTAGAAGAAATACTCTCAATGCCAAGTTTAAATGGCAAGACAGACGAAAAAATGCAACTTTTGCAGAGTTGTTCCCAAAAAATTGCTCAACTTACTGAGATAATCCATCAAGTTACTTTTCACACTAACGGTGTAAGCGTACACTCTGCTAATGAAGAATCTCGAATTAGTGATGATGCTCAAAACTTATCTTTAATTTTTGATAAATCGCTTAGACATACGTCGAAACAAGCTAATGAAGAAATTGAAAAGTTGATTGCAGAAATTCAGGCGGGGATTAATGAAGTACTTATCACGATGAATGAGAGTACTAATAAGGCTAAAACTCAGACTCAAATGATAAAGGCAACTCGCCAAAATCTTGCTCAAGTAGCTGCGATGAGTACTCAAATTAACCAGTTAGTAAATTCGATCGCTCTTTCTGCTTCTGAGCAATCTCAAGCAAGTTCAAGAGTAAATGAGATTTTAGAAAGAGTAACTACCATGTCTACAAAAACTTCTATTTCGGCGACAGATGTGGCAACTTCATTTAAGAAACTGCTCACAGTTACCCAACAACTGCAAGATCGTGTTAGTCAATTCAAGGTTAATTAACAAGAAATCCCACTGTCCGAGGACGTGGGATGAGCTTAATCAAAAAGATGAAATTAGGCTAGCAATCTATTCAGCTAGTTCGATTTGATCGAGACGAAACCAAATATTCGGGGTAGGAACGTAAAATTTAACGAGAGCATATTCATCGTTCATGTCTACAATTTCCCCCTTACTATCAAAAATATAGTTAGGAAAACGGTTGTCGCTAGCTTTTGCTTCTAGACTACCTTCTAGTTTCTCTTTTACTGCTCGTACTAACGCACCTTTTTTAATTTTTCCTGCCATAATCTATTTCTCTAAAGATGTTATCTATAATCAATCTCCTTTAAATTGTAGACTAACAAATTAAATTACTGAAAGAGAACTAATCAACCAGTATTCCGCATACCTGCTGCGATCCCGTTGATCGTTAACATCGCCCCTCTGAGTAATTCTTCTTTGCTAAAGCGGAAGTGAACTACATCGGATTCCTCATACTGACGTAATCTTTTGATTAGGGAAACTTGTAAAAAGCCTAGAGGAACAATTGTACCATTTCTCAATTGAACAGAACGTTGTAATTCGGGGTCGTCATCGAGAAGATTTTTTTGGTTATTAATTTGCAACACTAACTCTTTGGTTAAATAATATTCCTGAGTAATTTGCTCAAATAAACGGAGGAAACGTTCTCGATCTTCTGGTTTAGATAACTCGTTAATATAGTGGGCTGCAATTTGCAAGTCAACTTTAGCCAGGGTCATCTCTACTTTAGAAATAACCATTTTGAAAAAGGGCCATTTGAAAGAGAAGTAGCGCAATAAATTCAAGTTTTTCTCTGGTTCTTGTTCGAGGAATTCTTGGAGGGCTGTCCCTACTCCATACCAAGCGGGTAAGAGAAAACGGCTTTGTGTCCAACTAAACACCCAAGGAATGGCTCGAAGACTACTAATATCCTTTTTCTTGTTTTGCTCTTTATTCGCTTTTCCTGGACGTTTAGAAGGGCGAGAACCGATTTGTAGTTGGCTAATTACATCAATAGGGGTAACAGACAAAAAGAAATCGACAAAGTCTGGTTGTTCATAAACAAGAGAACGATAAGCAGTTCTAGAGCGCACTGCTAACTCTTCCATAATCTCATTCCAGGGTTCGACGCGATCGAAACCACTACCAAGTAAACTAGACTGAATAACGGCAGTGGCAATAGTTTCTAAATTATATAAAGCGAGTTCAGGTAAGGAATATTTAGAAGCAAGGACTTCCCCTTGTTCGGTAATTTTAATTCTGCCTTGGATGGTATCAGTTGGTTGTGCCAAAATCGCTGCATAAGCAGGACCTCCACCCCGTCCTACAGAGCCACCACGACCGTGGAAAATACGCAGAGAAACACCATATTCAGAGGCTACTTTTTGCAAAGTTTTCTGGGCTTTATGAATTTCCCAATTACTGCTTAAGAAACCAGAATCTTTGTTACTGTCGGAATAACCTAACATTACTTCTTGTAAGTTAGCTGGTTCGATTGGTAGTTCCTCAAGCTTGCCTTCTATCTCTTTGCCCTGTAATTGGTCTAGTCGATCGTAGCCACCAGCCAAAGCTGCTCGATAGAGAGGCAACTCGAATAAATCCCGCATCACGGAGGGAGCGCGTTTAAGGTCATCTACGGTTTCAAACAGAGGAACAATTCTTAGGGTGGTACGACTCGTTGCCGGGTCATATAATCCCGCCTCTTGCGCCAACAACATCACTTCTAATACATCGCTGACATGATTAGTCATGCTGATAATGTAAGTTTTACAAATACTCAAGCCAAATTCTTGTTGCAGTTTCCGCAGCATCCGCAAAGTTTCGATTATTTCACAGGTAGATTCAGAAAAAGGCATTTCCGCAGGAATTAGCGGGCGACGGGTACGTAATTCCTGAACTAACCACTCGGCTTTTTTTCTTTCTGAGAGTTGGCTATAGGGTTTAGGTAGTATTTGTAGATATGCAGCGATTTCTTCGATCGCATCGGAGTGGCGAGAGGATTCTTGGCGAAAATCTAGCTGAGTCAGAATAAAGCCATAAACTTCTGCTTGGCAAACCAGATTATCTAATTCGCGACAGTGCAAGCTAGTTTCTGCTAGGCTCTTTTGAATAAGTTTTAATTCGGCTAAAAATTCCTCTCCTGAACTGTAGATATTATTACTAATTAGTTCACTAACTCCCTGTCTAGTTTCTGGTTGAGCCAGAAGTTCATTACGTTCGTAAGTATTTTTTAGCCTTTGCTCAATATAAGCGAGTTTCAGACGATAGGGTTCTTGACGGTAGCGAATTGCCAAGCCATCGTAGATTTCTGGCATTTGCTGTCGGTCTTTTTCCAAGGAGTCTAGTAAATCTGGTAGTACCTTACTCCAATGAAGAGACAAGCTTAATAATTCCCTTAGTTGTTCGATCGATTGAATATATTTAGCTAAAACTATACCTCTTTGGTAACAAGCTGTTTCCCAAGTAACCTGAGGAGTTACAAAAGGATTCCCGTCTCGGTCTGCCCCCACCCAAGAACCAAAGTAACAAAAGTTATTTTTGGTGAGAGATAGCCAGGGAAATGCTTGTCCTAAAGCTTGTTTAAGACGAGAAGCTAATTGGGGGATAGCATCAAACAGAACTTCTTGGAAATAATGAAGAGCATAATCTACTTCATCTAAAACTTTTGGTTTAAATTGATGTAATTCATCAGTACGCCACCACAAACGGATCTCTTCCGTTAGTTGATTGGTAACTTCTTCTACTTCCCAAGAATTGGTCAAGCCAATTTCCCGTACAGCTTCTTCTGCACTGTCTAATTTTCTCAAAATACGGGAGATACGCCTTTGCTTTTTACGAATAGTGTGACGCACGATTTCTGTAGGGTGGGCAGTAAAAACCAAACGAATATCCAATTGTTCTAGCAATCGCTGGATCATTCGGGGTGGCATATTAACATTTTTTAAATAGGGGAATAACCACTGAAATGTTCCGGCTTTAGCAGGACGATTACTTCCTTCTGACCAACTATTTTCTAGCTGTTCTGCCCCAGGAACAACAGTAGTTGAGTCATGGTGTTTTAAATGATTGCCATTGATGTCTTCTGATGATTTTTGCGATTGAGATATTGCTCTTCTAGATAGCTTTTGATCTCTTTGTTCATAATGCTGTTCGACAATATTAATTAGTTGGAAATAAAGAGCAAAGGCACGAGCTGCTTGAATGGCATCATTTAGACTTAACTTTCCAATTAGATCGGTTACTGAGGATTTGGGGGAGTCATTGACTAGAGCTTGTCCTTCAGGGGTAGAAATAGCCCTCATTTGCTTGAGTAGATCGACCATTTCTTGTCCACACTCAGAACACAGCACTAGTTCCCATAAATCTTCTACCAACTTGAGTCGATGGCGTAAGAGAAGATGAGAGGCAGAAAACATACTAACTGTAGATGGGGAAGATTGAAGAAGCGAACTCATAGATACCTCAGGCAATTGTGATCGAAGACGCTAATGTTTAACTTTAAAGCTATTTAGCTATCAAAAGATATTAATTTTGATGCACAGCTAGCTGTTTCATCCTTAAACCGAAATATATAGAATGATTTTATTAAAAATATTAAAGATTAAGACAATTTTTAAGCAGCATTAATCTTTACTCAATACACAGCCTTTCCAGAACTGGAGTAAAAGTAGAGAAAACGATTGGGGCTATTTTGTTAATTCCCTTTTTAAGTTGAGATTCGCTTACCCAATCTAATCCTCAAAGTCAGGAAAGTGAAGTATGGGTAAACGAGTAGAACGAAACAATTCTTCACTTGCTTCACCTAATTCAATCAGAGTTTCTGTAAAAATTTGTAAAGCAAGAATACTCAAGATAAAGGGACTAGTTACTAAACTTAATCCTAAACTGGAAACTAAAGTAACAGCACTGCTTGATTTCATTGGACTAGATTAATAAAACTACCTTAAGTTTAGTCTCTCATAATTTGAAGACTAGGTAACTTCATGTTAAATCTAAATTAATATCTGCGGGAAGTGGTTGAGAATTTTCTTCAGCGCCGGCAACTCTTTTAAATTTGACAATAGGTAAATTAGCAATCAAAGCGGTCATGCGATCGCTATTTTCTAAAGCTATTTCCATCTCGTCTTTATTGATCTCAACATATCGAGCTACTACTGCTAGAATCTCTTCACGCATACGGTTAATCATCATTGGATTAACATTAGCTCGGTCGTGGGCAAGGATTAACTGGAGGCGACGTTTCGCCTCTTCTCGGCTATTTTTATTAGTATTCCAGGGAAAAATCATTTCCATAAGTTCACTTAGTTCGCTAATCATAATTTCCACATTCAACAAGTTAAACAAGTCAATACAGTCAATACAGTCAATTAAATATAGATACTTCTCTCTATAAGATTCACGATTCGGTTAAAGATTGATTGCCCAAAATTTTAACCTCCAAAAATGCGACGAATACGAGTCAGAATATTATTTTGCTCTGCCATTAGATCGAGGAAAGGAACTTTCTCTCCTTGCAATCGCCTAGCAATATTAGTAAATGAGAGTGCGGGAAGAGAATAATCTTCTGCTATTACTAAGGGTTCGCCTTTGTTGGTTGCCACAATTACTTTTTCATCATCGGGGACAACCCCTACCAGAGGAACAGCCAGTAACTCTAGCACGTCTTCTACACTCATCATTTTGTTGGTTTGCACCATTTCTGGTCGAACGCGATTGATAATCAGACGGATATTATGGATGCCTTCTGCTTCCAGTAAGCCAATAACTCTGTCTGCATCTCGCACCGCAGCTACTTCAGGAGTAGTAACAATTACTGATTCTGTTGCTGCTGCGATCGCATTGCGAAAACCCATTTCAATTCCAGCTGGACTATCAATGAGAATATAATCATAGCCTTTTGTCAAGGCAGATGTTATTTTCTTCATCTGTTCGGGTTGTACCGATTCTTTATTGCGATTTTGGGCTGCTGGTAATAACACCAATCCTTTGAGGCGTTTATCTTTAACTAGAGCCTGAGCTAAGCGACATTCTCCCGCCAACACATCCAAAGCTGTATAAACAACTCGCTCTTCTAAACCCAATAATAGGTCTAGGTTTCTCAGTCCAAAGTCAGCATCGATTAGAGCAACAGTACAACCCACTTGAGCTAGTGCTGCTCCTAAATTAGAAGTAACAGTGGTTTTACCCACTCCTCCTTTCCCAGAAGTGACAACAATTATGCGACTCATATTTTATTTTAATTTCAGTTTTACTATATTTATTTGCGATTTGTTTGTGGAGAATCAGCCCAGCCTCCTAGTTCCGTGGAAAAAGAATGGGTTTTAGCAAAATCGATCGCCTGGCTGAGACGAATACCATCTGAAGCTACATAAGCTATCTCAGGTTCAAAAGCTTGAGGTGGAGATTTGGGAGCGCGAGCTACTACATTGGCAATGCGCAATTGAGTAGGCTCCATCTGTAATGCCAGAATGCGGGCTTGACGACTACCTTTAGCCCCAGCGTGAGCAATACCCCTTAATCTACCCCAAATAAAAATATCTCCAGCAGCAATTATAAGTCCTCCTGGATTCAAATCGCCAAGGACGACTACTGTACCTGGATGGCGAACTTCGACTCCAGAACGAACCGTATTTTGCAGATA
>JASJDI010000080.1 GCA_030065155.1 Xenococcaceae cyanobacterium MO_188.B29 | reverse complement strand
GGGAGTTTGTGGTTGTATTCCTGGTTTAGTATCTAAAAAAATTCTTTTATCTATCGCCAAATAGCGATCGCCAACTATCTCTCCTACTCTATCACTTTCAATAGTTTCTGCTATGGCCCACAGATAACGTTTAATAATCGGGGTTTTACATCGACTACAAAAGCGATTTTCCTGAATATTAAACGTTGAACATTGAGGATTTGAGCATTGGATTTTAGGCTCAGAATTAGGCATAGAAGGTTTTAACTTAGAGGCGCGCTCCATAGACTTTGCGCTGATAGTTTCACTCAATTAGGCTAACGTCATTTTTCTGCATAACAGCAAAATGACACTAATTAATTTATCGGAAGTTAAGCTGATATTATATACTTATTAACTAGTTTATTATGTCAGTAGTTGTAGTATCTGAAATTTTTGTCAAAATTAATTAGCAATTTTTGGATTAGCAAACCTTGAGTAACACTGTTTTCCCTGCTCTACAATAGGAAATACCTCTAAGTATATAAATAATATGTAAATTTGAGGGTTAAACTTATCAATTTTTATTTTTCGTGTATATGCTGAAGTGCAACTTGTAGATCCAAAGTTAGTTGTTGAGAACTTTGACGTAAAGAATTACTAAGGTAATCTACTACATTGAGAGGAGGGGCAATTTTCACTAATATATCCGTTCCCCAACTAGGATAAGGTTGACTGTATTGGATACTGACAGGTAATATCTTGACCTTACTGCCTGGTTGTTCAGATTCTACATCCAAAGCTATGCGAGCTATACCCCGCTTAAGAGTATTGACTTGCTGATTCCGAAAGATACCGCCTTCGGGAAACATAACTAACATTTCTCCCTTAGACAGCAATTCTATACTGTGACGAACACTGCTAATCCCAGGATTTTTAGTATCGACGGGAAATCCGCCTAGATTCCGAACAAACCAACCCTTGATCGGTGCTTGGACATGATCTTCACTAGTCATAAATCTTAAATCCCTTCCGCTTGTTAGTCTACCTACAGCATGGGCAACTATGATGGCATCCCAATAAGAACGATGGGTAGGGGCAACAATTACTGGCTCGGTTTGGGGAATATTTTCTCTGCCTATTACTGTTATCTTGCCAAAGTATAGAGGTAAAACTAGATAGCAACCTAAAGGATAGATTAATTGGGCTAAAAGAGGTGAAATACGAGAATTGAGAGAAGTTGTAGTTTGTACATTTTTATTTAGTTTTGCTTGGTGAGAATTAAGCTCAATCATCAACAAATTCAAATTTTATTAAGATATACTTTCTGATATCTTTACTTTAATTTGTTTATAATTAAAACTCTTTTTCTTCAGGACAGTTTTTACAGTGAACATTTATCTATCGAAATAGTAAAACAGGGATATGGGAACTGCGTAACATTTGGGCTGTGGTACTGCCAATCACTAGGCGACGAATAGGGCTATGACCATAAGCTCCCATAACTAACAAATTGATTTGGCGATCTTCTATATATCTTTCTATTACTTTTTCTGGAACACCATGTAATAGTTGGCACGTAGGTCTTAAGTTGTTTGTTTGCAGGCTTGTGTTAGCATCAGCTAAATGTTGTAAAGCCGTTTTGTCTCCACGATTAGCTACAGTAATAACGTGCAATTCTAAGTTTTGAAAAAGAGGTAAATCGATGAGATATTGCAAAGCTTTTTGACAGCTTTTACTGCCATCATAAGCCAAGAGAGTACGATTAATTGGTTTGAATTCTCTGGGAGTAACCAAACAAGGTTTATGAGAAGAGCGTAAGATTCTTTCTAAATTTGCTCCCAAATGTTCGGCAGCAAAATTAGCTGTTTCTCCTCGTTTACCAAGAATAATTAAATCTGCTTGCTGTTCAAACTTATGAAAGAGATCGACTAGAAATCCAGTTTCATGGGTTAAGGTGACTTTATCTATTTCTCGATCGCTAAAAAAACGTTTTGCTTCTTGTAAAATTATTTTGGCTCTTTGGTGGTTTATCTTGGCTTTTTCTCTCTCTAATTGTACTAGTTTAGCTAGTAATTGCTGATAAGAATCAATACCAATACTGCCACTAAAATCTGTTGTTTCTACTGCTTGTTGTTTCCGCAAATCGGTGACGTAAAGTATTTCTATTTCTACATCTATTTGCATTGCTAGCCAACTAGCATATTCATAGCTGACTTGGGCATAGGATGAACCATCTGTACATAAAAGAATTTTTTTCATTAATAACTAATAACTAATAACTAATGACTAATGACCAGCTAAATCTTGTAAACCATCTATTTTATCGTGGATAGCTAATCGATCGATTAGAGTGGCACTAGCTTCATTTAAACCAATTAAATCTACTTCTACACCATTACGACGGAAGTTGAGGACTACTTTATCGATAGCTGCGATCGCTGATTGATCCCACAAATGGGCATGGGTTAAATCTATTTTGACCAATTCTAAGTCTTCTTTGAAGTCAAATGCAGCTAAAAATTTATTGACTGAAACAAAGAAAATTTGACCACCAACGCTATAAATCCTGTGATTACCATCAGGACTAAGCATAGTATCAACAAATACTAGTTGCGCTAGCTTACTGGAGAATAAAATCGCGTTTAAAGCTACTCCTAACAATACACCGATCGCTAGGTTGTGAGTAAAGACTGTCATAACTACAGTAGTCAGCATTACTGCTGTTTCGCTACGAGGTACTTTCCGAATATTGGTAAGAGAAGACCAATTAAATGTCCCAATAGATACCATAATCATAACTGCTACTAGTGCTGCCATTGGTATAGCTTCTACCCACTTACCCAGTACCAGCATAAAGAAAAGAAGTAAAACCCCTGCACTAAAAGTAGATAGGCGGGAGCGTCCTCCAGATTTGATATTGATTACAGATTGACCAATCATGGCGCAACCAGCCATCCCCCCAAAAAAACCAGTGATAAAATTGGCTATGCCTTGCCCTTTGGCTTCTTTATTTTTATTGCTAGCAGTATCTGTAAGCTCATCTACTACATTAGCAGTGAGAAAAGATTCTAGTAAACCGACGATCGAGAGGGCGATGGCATAAGGGAAAATAATTTCTAGAGTTTCTAAATTTAAAGGAACTTGAGGCAAAGCAAAAGTAGGTAAAGCTTGGGGCAATTCTCCCATATCGCCGACTGTCGGCACATTACTACCTGTAGCCAAAGAAATTATGGTAATTACGATAATTGCTACTAAAGGAGAAGGCACAGCTTTAGTCAAGCGAGGTAATAAATAGATAATGGCTAATCCTCCTGCTACCATAGCGTAAACTTGCCAACCCACTCCCTGGAATTGAGGTAATTGCGCCATAAAAATGAGAATAGCTAAGGCATTAACAAAACCTACCATTACTGCGCGGGAGATAAATTTTATTTGATTGCCAATTTTGATTACGCCAAAGAGAATTTGCAGAATACCTGTCAGAATTGTGGTAGCCAATAAGTACTGTAATCCATTTTCATGATCGGCGATAAGATGGGTCATTAATAGTGCCATTGCCCCAGTAGCAGCAGAAATCATTCCAGGACGACCGCCTACAAAGGAAGTAACTACAGCAATAATAAACGAGGCATAAAGCCCCACTTTAGGATCGACTCCTGCAATAATGGAAAAAGCGATCGCTTCTGGTATTAATGCTAAAGCTACTACTATACCCGCTAATAAATCTGCTTTAATATTGCCAAACCATTCTTCTTGTTTAAATATCTGCTGCAATTGCTTTTCTCCTATATCTTTACCAGATTTTTGCCTAAATATGCTTTTGGCTACCCTAGTTTATAAAACATTATTAGTACTGGCAGATTTTTTAAAGAAGATTAGCGATTGTTGGGTTCTCTATTTTAAAATTTTCAAAGTTAGTTAACGCGGGCGTAAACTTTTCTTGCCCAAGTTTGCACTGGTTCAGCAAATAAAGAATGATAATCTCTTAACTCATTAGTATTCATACCTAATTCACTTGCTTCTTCAAATAACTCTTTGAGCGAACGCATGGCTAATTGTGCTGCCCCAGGAGAATGAGGTGTAATAGTTAATAAGGCTTCTAGCTTGGCGCGAACACTTTTCAAGGTTGCGGAATTCATTGTTGATTCTACATTGCAAAATCTGGCACCATGAGAATCATCTTCATCCAATAATTGGCTTTGGGGAGGAAGATAGGTGTGGGTTTTATCGTCGTAAGCTAAGACTTCTCCTGTTTCAATTTCATAAATCCAACCATAAATGTTTAACTTACCCTGATGCATTTTCGCTTTGATCATCGGATAGGTTTTAAGATTGTCAATTTGGATTAAAACATTCTCCGCAACCAAAGTTTCGATCAATTCTTCTCCAGATTGATCGGGATAATTTTCTAATACTAAGCGTCGAGTCGCTTCTGCGTGTTTTAACCAGTCATATACCAGAGGCATATCTGCTTGCAGTTTATTGAGTTTTAGTAGTCCTTTCATTGCCCCACAATGAGAATGTCCGCAGATAATGACTTGTTCTATACCTAAAGCAGTTATGGCATATTCGATCGTACCGCCTTCTCCTCCATTAGCAGCACCAAAAGGAGGAACAATATTACCAGCGTTGCGAATAACAAATAATTCTCCCACGTCAGTATTAGTGATTAGATTGGGTGCTACTCTAGAATCGGAACAGGTAATAAAGAGAACTCTAGGTTTCTGACCATGGGAAAGCTGTTCTAGAAGTTCCTGATGAGTATGAACGTAAGTTTTTCTAAATTGATCTAAACCACGAATTAACTGTTTCATTGGGATAGCCCCTGTTGAAGATATCTATATCTAAACTTGATATTTTCTATTATCGAATAGAGAGGAGTTATTAAGTAGTCGTGCAAAATTAATTTCTTGGTTGAGGTAGGGAAAGGGAAAAGGGAAAGGGGAAAAGGAAAAGTTCAATGTTTAATTAATTTTATTTAGGTAGTTAGCAGGACTGAGACAAAAAATAACTCCTCTTCTATAAAGATACTGAATGGGTTCTATAATATTTCTGCTTTCTTTTAATTAAATTTCCGAACTCCTGAACTCCTGTAACTCCTGTAACTTCTGAACTCCTGACCCATGAATAAAGACTTATTCGCCCGCGAAGCCATAGCCCAGATTCCCAAAATTTTAACTCTTCTCGATCGCAATCCTCATAGCCCTACCTATGGTTGTTTTGATCGCAGTTTTTGGCAGTACAAAGTACTAGATTTTCCTAGCGGGATGTCTCAGGAGTTTGTCTATCCTCTTGCTTTGGCATACTACACTGACATTGATAATAATCCTTTCTACCACCAATCGGTAATTATTGATTGGGTAGAAGCGGGTATTCTCTATGCTGCCAAGAGTTCTCACCCCGATGGCTCTTGTGATGACTATTTTCCTTATGAAAGGGCTGGTGGGGCTGCTGCTTTTTCTCTGCTTGCTTGCATTGAAAGTTATACCCTGATGGGGTTAAATAACCCAGAAATACTGCGTTTTTTTGTTAAGCGGGCTGACTGGCTGGCACATCATCAAGAAAGTGGCAGATTAACTAATCATCAGGCTCTAATTGTGTTGTGTTTGGAGTTATTATCTAGACTTTTGCAAGATAATCGTTGGGATAAAAGTAAGCAAGAAAGACTAGAACAAGTTTTGTCTTGGCAGAATCCTGAAGGTTGGTTTCAAGAATATGAAGGATGCGACCCAGGATACCATACCTTAACTATATCTTGTTTAGCCCGTGTCTATGAATTAAATCCTAGCAACCCTCTCAAAGATGCGATCGCCAAAGCGGTAATTCTTGCTTCTCAGTTTGTTCATCCCGATGGTTCTTACGGGGGAGAATATACTAGTCGCAACACTTATAATTTTTTCCCTCATGGCTTTGAGTTAGTAGGCAAATGGATGCCCGAAGCCCTCAATATTAACGATCGCTTTTTGCAAGGATTAGCCAAAGGTTTAGCACCTTGTTACGCAGACGATCGCATTATCGGACATCATACTTGGAATTATCTCCTTACTTGGCGTGATTATATTGGAGATAGACCAGAGATTAAACCCCATCCTCCAGGGCGTTTTTACTTAGAAGAAGGAGGAATATTGATCGATCGACGTGGCACAACAGAATTATATTTAGCTTTAAATAAAGGAGGCGTATTTAAACTCTTTAAAGAGGGGAAATTGATCGCTTCAGATACTCAATTTTCTTTACAACTACAAGAAGGAAACAAAATTAAAAATGCAGTAGGACATTTAGTTAGCAACTATAAAACTATTGTTGAAGAAAACGAAATTATTATTAAAGGTTCATTGGGATGGGCAAAACAAAAACAAATGAATCCTCTTAATTTAATGATTTTAAGAATAGTTATGCTATCGGTTGGACGTTTCTTTCCGAATTTAATTCGTAAAATATTACAAAAAGTTTTAATTACAGGAAAAAAGAGTGCAGGATTTCATTTTCAACGCCAATTACAATGGCAAGATGGATATTGGCAAGTGATAGATGAATTATCTGCTCCTAACTGGGATAAAGTTATTTCTGGGGGTATTGGCGTAGATCAGACTTCTATTTATGTGGTGATGAGTCGCACTTTTCAAAAAGGACAATTACAACCTTGGTTGGATTTGACTGATAAGATTAAACAGTTATCTTCTGGTCAAGTTTTGGAAGTTAGACGCGATTTTATTAAAAATAGTCCATTGATACACACAGATGAACGCTGATCTATGATTTTAATTTATGTTATTTTTTGTTGAGAAAAGATAAAATTTAGCAGTACAGTTCCCATTAATACTCAATGGTGATTGCTAATAATTCTCCTTACGAATCTCTTCAGTTAGAAGATGTAATTGACGTAAATCCTCCCACCTGTGACTCCCAGATGAAAGTCATGGATGTTATGATTAGAATGAATCAGCAAGACGGTGGAAACTACGGTCGTTTAAGCTACATCTTAGTTGAAGAAGAATCTAAGCTGATAGGAATTTTAACTGAGCAAGATATCGTTAAGCTAACTGCTGCAGAAATTGATTTAGCTCAGATCGAAGTAAGCGAAGTGATGACAAAAAAACTCATCACTCTCAAAAAATCAGATTTTGTCAACATTTACTCCCTGCTCACAATTTTGCGGTCAAATCAGATTAGGCATCTACCAATTGTTGACGATCGCGAACAATTAGAAGGAATTGTTAGTGTCGAAAGTATTTGTCAAGCTTTACATCCATCTACTCTGCTCAAGTCCCGCCATGTAGAAGAAGCCATGACCACTGAGGTTGTTCATGCAGCAAAAACTGCATCAGTTTTGAGTTTGTCGCAAATGATGGCAGAAACTCGTAGTAGTTGTGTTGTAATTGTTGAGGACCAACAACCAGAGAATAGTACAAAATCAACAGATAATCCTCTGCCACAATCATTGCTTATACCGATAGGCATTGTTACAGAACGAGATATCGTACAATTTCAACTTTTAGGGCTGAATTTAGCCGAAACAACTGCTCAAACTGTCATGAGTACCCCTCTAGTCTGTATGAAGAGAACAGACTTTCTGCTAAAAGTACGCCAGCAGATGGAAAAATTGCGGGTACGCAGATTGGTCATTGTAGGAGAGCAAGGAGAACTACAAGGTATTATCACCCAATCTAATATCTTGAAAGTTCTCGATCCGACAGAACTATTTAGGGTGATAGAAACTTTACAACAAGAGTTAGACGAGCGAACCCAAAAATTACAACAAGAGAAAGAATTAGCTCAAGTCACTTTGCAGTCTATTGGTGATGGGGTAATAACCACCGATGCTGTGGGGAAGATCGTTAATATTAATTCGATGGCAGAACAGTTAACGGGCTGGAGTGAGGACGAAGCTAGAGGAAAAAATCTATCTGAAATATTTCATATCATTAATGAATACACAAGAAAACCAGCTCCCAATCCAGTCGAAAAAGTTCTCCAAGAAAATAAAGTTTTTGGTTTAGCTAATCATACTATATTGGTTGCTCGTGATGGTACGGAGTATGGCATTGAAGATTCTGCTGCACCAATTCGAGATCGTCAAGGCAAGATGATTGGTGCTGTTATAGTTTTCCACGACGTTACAGAATCTCGTCGCCTGACTCGTCTGACTAACCAACTATCTTGGCAAGCAACTCATGATGCTTTGACTGGCTTGTATAATCGACGCAAATTTGAGCAAAAACTAGTGGAGGCAATTGCTTCTGCTCATAATGAGGATCACCAGCACACTCTTTGTTATCTAGATTTAGACCAGTTTAAAATAGTTAATGATACTTGTGGTCATCAGGCTGGAGACGAACTACTGCGCCAGATAACTAGATTACTTAGTCAACAAGTTCGTTCTTCTGATATTCTCGCGCGGTTAGGTGGCGATGAATTTGGACTTTTGCTCCATCGGTGTCCTTTAGAAATAGCTATTCAAATTGCTAATAAGCTCAGACAACTGATTGAAGATTTTCGTTTTACTTGGCAGGATAAAACTTTTGCCATTAGGGTAAGTATTGGTTTGGTGGAAATAGAATCAACTACTGAGAACTTGGATAGTTTAATGAGTGCAGTAGACGCAGCTTGTTATGCAGCTAAAGCAAGAGGTCGTAATTGTGTCCATATTTATCAAAATAATGATGCTGAATTATCTAGACAGCGTGGAGAAAGACAATGGATTGCCAAATTGAATCAAGCTTTGTCAGAAAATCGCTTTTGTCTCTACGCTCAAAAGATTGTTTCTATTAAAGATAGTACAGAAAATAATCATTATGAAATATTAGTCCGCTTGCGTGACGAACAAGGACGAATGATTCTTCCTGGTACTTTTATTCCCGCAGCAGAACGTTATAATCTCATGCCAGCGATCGATCGCTGGGTTATCAATCATTTCTTTACCCATTACGAAAGTTACTCTCAGCAAGAAATCTCACCACAATCTTCTCAAGCAAATACCTCATACTCTATTAATCTTTCTGGAGCTAGCATTAATAATAAACAGTTTTGTCTTTTTCTTCAGGAGCAATTTACCTATTTTCGCATCGATCCCACTACAATTTGCTTTGAAATTACGGAAACAGCAGCAATTTCCAATCTTGCCAATGCATCGGTGTTTATTCAGGAACTCAAAAAACTAGGTTGTTCAATTGCCTTAGATGATTTTGGCAGTGGCATGAGTTCTTTAACCTATCTCAAAAATTTACCTGTTGATTATTTAAAAATTGACGGTAGCTTTGTTAAAAATATCGTTAGTGATAAGGTAGATTGCACAGCAGTTGAATGCTTTAACCAGATCGGTAAAACCATGAATATTAAGACTGTAGCTGAGTTTGTCGAAAACGAAGCTATTCTCCAGAAATTAAGGGAAATAGGTGTTGATTATGCTCAAGGATACGGAATCGATCTACCGAAACCTCTAACTTTTAATTAAATAGTTATTTTAATCATTTATGAACTTAAAACGATTTATTTCCCTGGCTATTAGCGTTGCTATTTTATTAATTATTTACTCTAAAATAGATACCAATAAATTAATAGAAGTTTTGAGAAATTGCGATCCTATTTGGATGATTGTTAGTTTGGGAATGGTAATTCCTTTAGTTATCTTTACCTCTTGGCGACTGCAACAGTTAATGCCAAAGAGGACTAGTTTGGGATTTGTTGAAGCTAACCGTTTAATTTTAGGTTCTAGTGTTCTTAATATGGTTTTGCCTTCTAAGATGGGAGATATTGCTAAAGCCTATTTTATGCGAGAAAGAAATGGTGTCAGTGGTTCTCTTTCTTTAGCTATTGTAATTTTTGAAAAAGCTTGCGATATGCTTTCCCTACTATTATGGTGTGCTTTAGGTTTACTTCTTTATCCTGCTAAAGATAGTTTATTCTGGACTATGACTACAGGAGTTTGGGGAGGACTGGTTTTAGGTTTGCTGATGCTGGGTTCGCGTCAATTCGCCGATTTCTTTTTTAATTTTTCAACGAAAATAGCCCCTAAGAAAATTGCCAAAAAACTCAAGAAAATGCAAACTTCTTGGGGAGAAATGCACGGCTATTTTTGGGGAGATAAAAAACAATTATTCCTAATTACAATTACTTCTATTTTTATTTGGTTTCTGCATTTATTGCAAATCTGGTTATTTATTATTGCCCTAAAAGCTTCAGCACCATTTCTAATTAGTCTGGCTCTTTCTCCTTTATCGATATTAGCAGGATTATTACCTCTTACTTTTGCAGGAGTAGGTACTCGCGATGCAGCTTTAATTTATTTTTATCAACCTTATTTTAATGAAGCAACAGGTGCAGCTTTGGGGTGGCTATGTACCTCTCGTTACTTTCTTCCTGCAATTATTGGTTTACCTTTTTTGGGACAAATGATGGCAGCAGCAAAGAAGTTAAAAAGTCAGAATTAGATATTTTATATAACTTCTCTTAATTAGAATTCATAATTTGAGCTTCGATCGATCTTCCTACAAGATTACGAAAAGCTTCAAGATTGGAATCTTATCTCAAAAGCTGGATAAATTCATCTACAGTTAACTCTGCCTGGCGAATAATTGCACGTAATGTTCCTCGATCTAATTCTTTGTGGTTGGGTACAATCACTGTATTCTTAGGATTTTCTCTAACTAAAACTATATGGCTACCACGTTGTCTAGCTATGGCAAAGCCTACTTTTTCTAATGCTTTAATACATTCTGAACCAGAAACAACAGGTAACTTACTCATACCAAAACAACTTCTACTTTGTCTTCTGGAATACTCTCACCTCTTTCTTCTAAAACTTCTATATAAAGAAAAATTGCTTCTTCTATATTTGCCAATGCTTCATCGCGAGTTTTTCCCTGACTAATACAACCAGGTAAACTTGGTACTTCGACTACAAAGTAACCATCTTCACCAGGATATAAAAGTACTTTACGCTGTTGTTGCGATTTAGTGTTCATAGTCATTATTTAATATTTGTCTACTTTAATTGTCAACCATAATTAATTATGCGATCGCGCAGTCTAAAATATCACGAAAGTCAATAATGATTTATGGATAATCACGATTGGGAATTATGGAAAGATTGGGTTGATATTCGCTATATATTTTCATTAATTTTAAATTTTCTTTTCTATTCCCAACCAGTTAAAACACCATAAATACCCCAAATAGCCATCGCCCTTAAATAATGACTTGCCCTAAAAGTACCCACTGCTGTAATTGCTTCGGGGGTGCGAAACTGTAAGCCATTTTCATATACTTGTTTGACTACAGTTTCTGTTAACTTAAATGCTTCTTCTTTCATATCCATTTGCACCATAAAAGCAGCTAAACCGAAATTAATTCCCGTCCATACTTCTAAAGGATGAGTATCATTTGGATTTACTGGACTACCATCGGGTAAAACGCCATTGGCTGCGCCATATTCTCCGTTATGAAACTTGAGGAAACAGGCATCATAAATCTTATTCAAAGTCGATTTGACATACTTTTCTTCCACAACATCGGGTAAGCCTAATAATCTAGCGTAAAATTGTCCACAAAGTTGATCTGCCATTACTACTTTTGAACCACTTTCACTATCGAGGCGATAATATTCTCCATTCCAGAGAGTATCGTGATAGATCGATCGCGCCTGTTTTAACCAGTTACTATAAGTATTAATTTTCTCTTCAATACAGTCTGGATAATCTGTTGGTTGTAGTTGTGGATTAAGGGGAGGATTTTTAATTAAGATCTGCCCAATAGCTATAGCTGCTTCTAAAGCTGCAATCCATAAACCACCACAATAAGCACTAATTCCTTTTAATTGCCAATCGTCAAAGGTTTGATCGGGTGCGCCAGAGTTTTCGGGTATACCATCCCCGTCGCGATCGAATTCTTTTAAGTAAGCTAGAGTTTGGGTAATACTCTGCCAACATTCCCAGAGAAACTCCGTATCTTCTTTACCTGTGAGCACATAATCTCTATATACTTGCAAGACAAAATCACTAGGTAAATCTTTCCACTGATTGCAATCTTGATAGGATGTGTAATTAGTTTCTTCCCAGGGATGCTCATTAGGTGCGCCCAAATCGTGAGGAGTAGCACCTGCGAATTTGCGTACAGCTTGCGCCTGATTATACCCTATTATACGGGAAGTAAGATCATTTTTGGGAATTGCTCTCGCAAAAGCTTCTAAAACTGATTTATCTAAACGCGACCATAACATCATCAAAGCAAAAGAACCATACAAGCGCACATCAAGGCTTTCGTACCAACGATAATCCATGCACTCCAGTACCCCAAATTGTCCGATGGGGTCGTTTTCTGTAGCTGCCGTCCAGAGAGTACCGCCGTCTGTGAGTAAGTATAGTTCGTTAAATAGTGCCATTTTGAACCAATCTGGTAAATTCGACTGTTCTAAGATTGGTTTTTGCCAAGCTTGAATTTTTTCTTGCCAGACATCACTATGTTTAAGAGCAGTTCTAATTATACTCCAAGCATTCTTACCCGATCGTCCAAAAAAGTCCGTATAACGGCGATAATATTCTATTCCTTGTTTAAATTCCGTAATGGGGAAGTCCCAAGCCAAAATAAAAGGGATTTGCTTTGTTTTACCTGGGGGGATAGTAAAGCGAATTGCCATAGCACAGGCGATTTGTTCTCCTGGGGCAGCAGGGGTTTCATCTTCCTTATCTGGTAAAGAACCATTACCAGCAAAATAATCCCAGACATCTGAACCATCTCCACTAGGATTCCAGCGACCCAGATAATATATTTCTAGATTAGGATTGCGAGATGAAGCGATCGCAATTTGTCCTTCTCCTTCCTGGATCTCTGAATGGGGTTGAACGCGATTTAGTAAACAACCAACGCGATAGTTATCTTCAATCCACTGATTAAAATTCCCTGTACTATCGCCCCACTTTGGTCTATATTCATATTCTGGGCTACCATCATCCCTAACTTTAACGGTGGGAGATTTAATCGCATTGGTAAACCAACCAACAGTATTTTGCCAAGTTAGCATGATACTAACCGTAATTGGCTTATCTGTCGGGTTATGGGCTGTCCATTGAAAAACAGCTACTGGATAACTAGTTTCTTGGTAATTTTCTGCCCAAACAGGCGAAAACTGCTCGCAAATTAATTCCGATTTAAATACGCCCTCATACTTAAACCAACTGCGGGGATAAAGAGCAGAATAAGTTCCTTGTTCTGGGGGATACCATTGCCAGCGCGATAAAGCTTGATTAACTGGAGCTTCCGTACACAAAGCATAAGCTTGGGCTGCTTCTCCTTCTGGTTGCTCAAAGACACTAAACTGGCAAGCAGGAAGAGAACGAAAAATATGTTCTCCTCCATCCAGGTGCCAAAGATTAAAATCTCCTTTAGTCGATCGACCAATACACCCCGCACCAAAACCCCCCAAGGGCATTCCGTGCCAAGCACCATCATCTAAATTGCTAGCATAACGAACAGTATAGGGTTTGTCCCATCCTTTACCAAGAGGACGTTGCCAGGCACAAGCAGGAATTTGCGGACGAGGAATTGGATAAATCATGTCCTTATTTTATTGAGAATTAGAGAAGCAGTCTTTTTTGTTTAGGTTAATTAAATTTATTTTTTCTGTAGGTGTAGTAACGGCAGTTCGCGAACACCCCCTACTGCTGATAATTTGCTCTCTAGCAATTTGTGTCGATAAATATTTGCTAAAATCACAATCGCTAAGCAAGTTGCGCCTAATCCAAGCAAAATAAACGTAACAGGAGTAACCACTCCGATGATAAACCAGGTAGAAACATGGAGGAAAAGAGTAAAAGCAAAGATAAAAGATAAGGTAGTTGCTAGACGAATTTTAATTCGAGAATATTGAGTGAATAATAAAATTAAAGTTAATAAAGTTGTTATTAAGTTAGCGGGAACGAGAAAAGCGCAAATGCTAACACAATTTTGGCGAGAAAATTCAAAAATTGGCTCAAAAATTAACAAATTCATCTATGGTAAATATTTTTTATCTTTCTTGATTGATTGTATACATTTTTGTCGCGATTTAAATCTAGCTACAATGGTTATCTAGAAAAAATACTTAATTTTTTTATAAATAAATACTTATCTTTTAACTTTTATTGTATAAATTCATCTAATAATAACAAGCTAAAGGCTGGAAGACTATTGTGAGATGGCAAATAAAGAACACATAGAATTACTCAAGCAAGGTGCAGAAGCATGGAATCAATGGAGAACAGAAAATACGCATATAATTCCTGACTTGAGTGGACTTAATTTCTATAGAAATGATATTAGTGACTATAACTTAGAAAGAGCTAATCTAAGCAAAAGTAATCTCAGTAATGCTTGCCTCAAAAATATCAACCTAATCAATGCTAATTTACAAGGAGCTAACCTACTTGGTGCCAATTTACAGAAAGTTCATTTGCAGGGAGCAAATCTAGATTACGCTATTCTTAAGCAGGTTCAAATCGATTCTGCCAGTATTTTAGATCCTAAAGCTTATAAAGTCTGGGAAATTGTTAATCAAGGAGCAGCCAAAACCAATCTTAATGGAATTGATCTTAGTTATAGTACTCTTTTTCAAGTCGATCTCAATAACGCAGATTTAAGCAATGCTGACTTAAGCCATACTAATCTTACTGGTGCTAATTTAAAATCGGCATATCTATGTCAGACTAATTTAGAATCTGCCAATTTGAGTAATGCTAATCTTCAGAGTGCCTATCTGAGTCATGCCAATTTAAGTTATGTAAATTTGAGTGGTGCTAGGATTGATGGTGCTTATTTAAAGGATGCTCAATTGCAATTTGTTAACTTCAAAACTGCAACCCTCGATCGCCAGAGTATGATCGATCGAAAATGGGAATTAGTGTGGGAAATTGTTAACCAGGGAGCAGAAGGAAAAGAACTGATAGGATTAGATTTAAGCAATGCTAATCTCCGAGGAGCTAACTTAAAAAAAGCCAATCTCAGCAATAGCAATCTTAAAAATAGTGATTTGCGTGGTGCTAATTTAACTGAGGCTGATTTAACTAATGTAGACCTTACTAGCACTAACCTTAAAGGTGTTAATCTAGAATCTGCTAATTTAAGTAAAGCCAAAGTACCTGCTGATTTAACTACTTTGGCTGTCAAACCTGTCCCCACTCAAGTTAGTTCTCCTCAAGTTACCGACCTTCTTCCAGGCTCACCTCAATCTAATACTTCCACCTTAGTATCTGAAGCAGAATCAATTCAGGCTGAAGAACAGATTTCTACATCAAAAACTAAAATTAACTGGATAATTCCTTTAGCAATATTAATTGGGATAGCTATAGCCATTGGTGGTTACTTTTTCTTCGCATCAACCAGAAATAGCGATGATAATCCTTTACCACAACAAATAGAAATACCAAATTAAGAGCAAAAAGAGAATTCTTTTGCTCTATTTGAAAAAATATCGACAAAACTAACCAAAAGTAGACTTATTCCAACCCCAAAGATATCCTTGGGAATCATTAAACTCAATATATATACGGTTAGTTGGTACTCCCAGTTTTTCACTAATTTGCTGACAAAAATCTTGACTCATAGCTTTTGTCTGGGTAGAACTCATACTACCTACACTTTTTATTTCTACATAACAAACTGGATCGAAAGTACCAGCAAAAGTCATCGGTACATCGGACTCAAAAGCTGTCATTACATAGGATTCTGGTTTACCTAAATGTTTAGCCAAATTAGCAGATAGATTTTTGAGTAAGCTTTCTACTGCAGCTTTTTCTGGTTTAGAGATGGATGATTTAACTTGAATTAAAGGCATGGTTGTCTAATCTAATTTTACTGAATAGATTTTGATAGTTTTAGGTGATAGGTAATAGTAATCAGTAATCATTAATCATTAATCAGTAGGTAATGGTGACAAGTCTAGATTTGTATCTAACCAATTGAAGAATCCAATAACTGATTACTGGTAACTGAATTTAGCCACCGTAATTCCAGCCAGTAGTTTCTAACAAGAGTTGCTTACCTTCGCGGTGAATTCCTGAACTAATTACTTCACTAACATAAACAGTATGATCTCCTTCATCTACTGTCCCGACTACCTTACACTCAACGTAGCCTAAAGAATCTTTAATAATTGGACAACCTGTTTCCGCTCCTTCATAGAATTCGACATCTTCAAATTTATTACCTACACGGCTTTTAGGTTGGAAAAATTTTGCTGCTAAGTCTTTTTGTCCATCTTCTAGAAAACTAATGGCAAATACTTTTGTTTTCTGAATTATGTCGTGAGAACCAGTACCCTGCTTGACACAATTGACAATTAGTGGTGGTTTGAAAGAAGACTGCATTAACCAGCTAACGGTAAAGCCGTTCATTTCTTCACCTTCTCTAACTCCGCAAATATAAAGTCCGTGGGGAATCTTACGCAGCATGGTTTTTTTGGCTTGTTCGTCTAGCAAAGGCTTTTCTCCTGCAATAAATTACTTCTCAAACTCAGTTTATCAATCTTTCTGGGTATATTAGTGTTTTAATTTTTTGTTGATTAGTTTTCAAGTCCTAGAAAAATTAGGAAAAAAGCATTAGTAAATTACTTCTAACTAGACAATTAAAAAAGTTTCAACTAATATTTTAAAAACTTGCCAAGCAAAATACTATGGTGTAAGCAGATAAAATTAGCAATCCTCATAGTAGTCTTAAACACAATGTTTGTCTTGCTCTGGCTAGGATAAAAATTAAGATTGTCTTTAGTTTCAATAATCGATACAAATCTATCCAGGAAACAAGCAACCATGCCAGCCAACGAATCAACGGAACAGGTAAAAACTAAAAAAGCAGCAGGAAAAGGCATAGCTAATAAATTACAAGCTCAAGCCAAAGCCAATTTAACTGAAGGTGATGAGTTGAAAGAAAAAGGGATGTTAGCAGAATCGATCGAAAGCTATCAAAAAGCAATTGAGATTAAACCAGACTATACTCAACCTCTAATTAAATTAGCTAAGATCTACGAAGAGCAGGAGAATTGGGCAGAAGCTGCTAAATGTTATCAAAGAATGATTGGCTTAAAACCAGCCAATACTAATGGTTATCTTCAGTTAGCAAGAGTTTTAAGAAAGCAAAATAAAATTTATGGTGCGATCGCTGCTTATCAACAAGCTATTGAAATTAAGCCAGATTTACCTCCTAGATTTTACAGACAATACGGCGATCTTCTGCTCAAAAAACAAGATTCGATTGCTAAGGCGATCGCTGCTTATAAAAAAGTAATCGAATCTACAACAGAAGAATCTAAAACAGAAAATACTGCTAGTTTATATGCCAAGCTAGCTGATGCTTTGGTTAAACATAAGAGTTTTGATGAAGCAATTGATTATTACCAGCAAGCGATCGCTTTAAAAACTGATAATGAAAAATTCTATTTTGCTCTAGGGAATGTTTACGCTAAGCAAGATAAACTTAATGAAGCTATTAGTAACTATCAAAGAGCGATCGACTTAAAAGCAGATTATGATACTGCTTATAAAAACTTAGGTGATGCTCTCAAGAAAAAAGGTCAATTGGATAATGCAATTAAGTGTTACCAAAAAGCCTTGGAAATTAAACCAGATGCTAAAGCCGTCTATCGCTCAATAGGAGATATTTTGCTGGCACAAGGTAAAGAAGGGGAAGCATTGCAATGCTATAGACAGGTTCTATGATAATTAGTGTCTATTTCGAGCAAATTAATAACCATAAAAGATTAAGGCTGTTAGCATTCCTGAATACATAATAATTCTAGTGTATTGTTGAGTGCCAGCAACAAATTAGTAGGGGTTTGATATTGTCAAATCCCTACAATAATGTTTAACATCATTACGGAAAATTGATGATATGCAAAGAAGGAACTTTACCGAAAATTGATGATATGCAAAGAAGGAACTTTTCTAGGGACTAATCAATTTAACCTTTATTATCAAAGCTGGAATCCAGACAAGAAAATAAAAGGAGTAGTTGTTATTGTTCATGGACTGGGAGGACATAGTGGGAAATATGCCAATATAGTTTCTCATTTAGTCGATCGTGGTTTTGCTATTTATTCTTTCGATCAAAGAGGTAATGGGCGTTCTCCTGGTCAAAGAGGTTATATTAACAGTTGGACAGAATTACGATCGGATCTAGCAACTTTTATTCGACTCGTTAAGACCGAAACAAAAGACTATCCTTGTTTTTTATTAGGTCATAGTTTAGGAGCAGCAGTAGTTTTAGATTATGGATTAAGAGCAGAAAATCCTCAATCTCACTTGCAGGGAATAGTTGCTATGGCACCAGCTTTAGGAGCAGTAGGTGTACCGCCTTGGAGATTATTCTTAGGACGCGTGCTTTCTCAGATTTACCCTCGTTTCTCCTTAGACCTTGGCATCGACCTTAGTGCTAGTTCCCGCGACCCTCAAGTAATAGAAGCTTATAAGCAAGATACTTTGCGTCATACTCGTGGTACGGCAAGACTATCAACAGAGTTTACCCAAACTCTTGCTTGGATTAATAACCATATTCAGGAGTGGCAACTACCTATCTTAATTCTTTACGGTGGTGAAGATCGAGTAACTTTACCGCAAAGTAATTATCGTTTTTTTGAGAGTATAACTTTTGCCGACAAAGAAATAAAAGAATATCCAGAAAGTTATCATGAGTTGCAAAGTGACTTGAACTACAAGGAAGTATTAGAAGATCTTGAAGACTGGTTAGAAAGACATTTAGCCTAGTTAGTCAAACGAAACAATTGTTGAATGGGAAATAAACTGATAACCTTATGGTTGCCTCGTAAGTTCTGCTTATTTCTATTTCATGGCAACACCTATTTGGACTAGACAGCATATTCTTTCTCTAGCTGATTTCACTCTAACTGAATATGAAACTGTTCTACAAACGGCTACTAGTTTCCGTGAAGTGCTATCGCGCAAAACTAAAAAAGTACCCGCACTACAAGGACAGGTAGTAGCCAACTTATTTTTTGAACCTTCCACCAGAACTCGTAGTAGTTTTGAATTAGCAGCCAAACGTCTCTCCGCAGATATTCTGAATTTTGCTCCAGGAACATCTTCTTTAACGAAGGGAGAAACAATTCTAGATACAGCTAAAACCTATTTGGCAATGGGTGCCAATATTATGGTTATTCGTCATCAACACGCAGGAGTTCCCCAGATAATTGCTCAAGAAATGGATTGTCTCAACTCAGGAGTAAGTATTCTCAATGCTGGAGACGGACAACATCAACACCCTTCCCAAGCTTTACTAGATTTATTTACTATTACCTCAGTATTAGACCAAGAAAACCCTCGATTGGCACTATTAGCAGGGAAAAAAATCGCTATTGTTGGGGATATTCTTCACTCTAGGGTAGCTCGATCGAACATTTACAGTTTAACTGCTGCTGGAGCAGAGGTTCATTTAGCAGCACCACCTACTCTCTTACCTAGGCTCTTTTTAGATATACTCAAAGGTGAGCAAAAAAGTAGATTATTTCTTCATTGGCAACTAGAACCAGCATTAAAAAATGCAGACTTTGTCATGACTTTGCGGTTACAAAAAGAACGAATGACTGGTAATTTTATTCCTAGTTTACGAGAGTATCATTGCTATTATGGCATTACTCGCGATCGCCTAAAACTATGTAAACCAGAAGTTAAAGTTTTGCATCCAGGGCCTACTAATCGGGGAGTAGAAATTACTTCTGATTTGATGGATGATCCCAAACTAAGTTTGATTCCTCAGCAAGTAACTAGCGGTGTAGCCATAAGGATGGCTTTATTATATTTGATAGGCAATAATTAGCAGGAATTTGTATAGACGTACCATGGTACATCATTACAGGAGTTATCAGTTATTAGTTGTTAATAAACCATGAACAATCAACAATTAACCAATAATCAACCAATAATCAAATTCTATAATTCTTCTATCGGTAAAAAATTTATTACAGGTATTAGTGGTTTAGGACTTAGTTTATTTGTCCTATTTCACATGACGGGAAATCTGGTACTTTTGACTAATGCCAAAGCTTATAATCAATTAGCTCACTTTATTAACAGTTTAGGAATTGTACTCGATCTGATTGAATTTATTCTTTTAGGCTTGGTAGTTTTTCATGTGTTAGTCGCTATTTCTATTCAGATTAATAAACAGCAAGCTCGTCTTATCGATTACAAACAATTAAAAAGTGCAGGAAAACCCAGTAAGCAATCTCTTAGCTCTCGCACTATGATTTTGACAGGCTTAATACTACTAGTATTTTTAGTTTTTCATGTACTCACTTTTAAGTTTGGAACATATTATTCTACTGTCATTAATGGAGTAGAAATGCGAGATTTGGCTAGATTGGTAATCGAGAAATTCCGCAGTCCTATCTATACTTTTAGCTACGGAGGAGTAATGATCTTACTTGGTTTTCATCTACGGCATGGGGTATGGAGTGCTTTTCAGTCGATCGGTACTATGAATACTAGCTTTAGTCCCTTAGTTTATACTATCGCTTTGATTTTGGCTGTACTTATTACAGTAGGATTTTTAGTTCTTCCTCTAGCCATTTATGGGGATATGATCGATCTCCCATCTTAACCAGCTTTGATGAGCTTTAAACTCAAATCTTATAAAAATGCGTTAAATTGGCAATAGTTTTACTAAATTAGGTTATCAGTAAAAACGATATAGGGTGATGAAAATCTGAATAAACTCCAGATTTAATAAATCTCTAAAACAACAACTTAAATTAGTCATCAAGAGGAAAATATGAGCGATATCAAAGAAAAAATTCAACAAGAACTAGAAAATGCTAGAGAAGTATGTAGCACAGATTCAACTTCTGGAGAATGCGCTGCTGCCTGGGATGCAGTAGAAGAATTACAAGCAGAAGCATCTCATCAACGCCAGAATGAGCCTAAGAAAAGCTCTCTAGAGCAATACTGTGATGATAACCCTGATGCTCTTGAGTGCCGAGTATACGAAGACTAAATAAATTTCTTGTACTATAGGCAATCAGCCTTGTCTCAGTACTTCAGTCGATCGCCTATCATCTAATGGGAGTCTTAAATCTAAGATTCCCATTTTTAATTTGATAGATTATTTAGGCTTTCCCACATTTTAGGGGCTATTCTAGTAACTTAAATTAGTAAAATAAGCAATTATGAACGAGATCTGGTTTCGACCTTGGATATGGACTGACTATCGCTTGGCAACAGTTTTTTTGGTCATTATCCCTTTTGTGTTGTTAATTTGGTCTGCATTTAAAAGAAAAGAGGCGATAGTTAGACTGTTGATTATTTATTGGCGGGTTGCCAGTCTATTGATGATTACTGTCTATCTTATGATTCCAGGGTGGAGTCTTGGTTATATCACTAGTATTGCTGCTCGGATACTAATTCCCATATCATTATGGTTTTGGGTGGATATAAACGAGGAAATTGTCGATACACCCACAAGTACTCTTAAACTAACATTGACTTCTTGGCGATGGGCAACAACGATCTACTGTACAATTGGAGCGATCGCTACTCTTCCTTTTCTTTCTTGTAGCTTTAGTGAGAGTGCATTAACTACTCCATTTTGCCAAGTCTGGTTAGAAGTTCCCCAGATATATAAACAAATTATTCATTCTAAACCAGACAATGAAGGGTTTTTAGGATTTATGG
>JASJDI010000079.1 GCA_030065155.1 Xenococcaceae cyanobacterium MO_188.B29 | reverse complement strand
CGTTCGTCAAACCATTGATATACTTTTGAATCGGTTACTTGTTTAGTAAACATGAAGCCAGAGTTAGCTATAAATATTTGTGGATTTATGGTTGCACTCACCTAGCTGAAACTTCTAGAATCAGCATTACCATTAAGGTACATGGTAAGAGTTATTTTGTCATAAAACAAAGAGATACATAGTCTCAGTGTTGACTTGTTTAGATAGAAAGAGCTAAACAGATTTTTCCTATTAAAAAATGTAACATAGCTTTAAGCTAGGATGGGCAAGATTAGAAAAATATTGTCTAATTTTTTTCCAAATGTTGAGTCTATGTAAAGCAGATAAATAATCGATCGCGCTAAAATTTACTGACAATGATTCAATTGTTGACACTATACAAATTGAAGTAATTAAGAAACTATAGGTTAATATTTGCACTTATGCACAAAAAAGTTTTCTGGGTTAGTGTTGCTCTAATTATCTTTCTAGCCTCTTCCTTTACTTGGTTTATTCCTGATGCGTTTGCCTTTACGGAAGAACAAAAACTACTCTTACAATCTTGGCGGATTGTCAATCAGTCTTATGTAGATGACACCTTTAACCATCAGAATTGGTGGCTAATGCGCCAAAATTTTATTAAAAAATCTCTTAATAATCGTGAAGCAACCTACAAAGCGATCGAAGAAATGTTGGCTACTCTGGAAGACCCTTTTACCAGATTACTTAGACCAGAACAATATCATAGCTTACAAGTTAATACCTCTGGTGAGTTATCAGGAGTAGGACTACAAATTAATCTCGATCCAGAAAGTGGATTTGTTGAAGTGGTAAGTCCTCTAGTGGGTTCTCCTGCAGAGTCCGCAGGTATTCAACCACGAGATTATATCTTAGAAATTGATGGTATAATTACTAATACCCTAACTCTTGATGATGCAGCAGCGAGAATGCGAGGACCAGTTGGGACAAAAGTATCTCTTAAAGTTAGATCAAAAAATCAGGGAGATATTCGTACAGTTAAGTTAGTGCGCGATCGTATTTCTCTTAATCCTGTCTATGCTACTCTCAAAAATGAGCAGGAAACTCCTATTGGTTATGTTAGTCTTAACCAATTTAGTGCTAATGCAACTAAAGAAATTGCTCATGCAGTAGTTGAATTAGACCGAGAAGGAGCAGAAGCTTATGTTCTCGATCTGCGAAATAACCCTGGGGGTTTATTACAAGCAGGCGTAGAGATAGCTCGTTTGTGGCTCGATGAGGGAACAATTGTTTATACAGTTAATCGTCAAGGTACTTTGGGAAGTTTTGATTCTTTCGGAGAAGCCTTAACCGACAAGCCTTTAATTGTCTTAGTTAATCAAGGAACTGCTAGTGCTAGTGAAATTTTAGCAGGAGCATTACAAGATAATGGTAGAGCTTTACTGGTAGGTGAAAAAACTTTTGGTAAAGGTTTAATTCAATCATTGTTTGAATTGCCCGATGGTGCAGGATTGGCTGTTACTGTAGCTAAATACGAAACTCCTAGTCATAAAGATATTAACAAACTAGGCATCCAACCCGATCGCGTGGTTTCTCAAGAACCAATTACCTATAATCAAATAGCCACCGAAGCAGATCAACAGTATCAAACAGCAGTTAAACTATTAACTAATGATACTATTGTCGCTCATGCTCTTTAACCTAAATTCTGTTGTAGGGGCAGTTCGCGAACTGCCCCTACCGAGTGCATCCCTTAACTATGCTAGAAAACTCTCTACCACCACAAATTATTGAAGCAGAAGAAGCAATTTTGGGGGGAATATTGCTCGATCCTGAAGCTATGGTAAGGGTAGCAGATATCCTAGCTAAAGATGCTTTCTATGTCCAAGCTCATCAGGAAATATATCATGCAGCTATAGTATTGCATAGTAAAGGTAAACCTACAGATTTAATGACTGTAAGTACTTGGTTAGCAGATCACAGTTTACTGGAAAAGATAGGAGGTACAACCAAGCTAGCTCAACTACTTAATCGTACTGTTTCCGCTGCTAATGTCGATCGCTACGCAACTCTAGTGATGGACAAGTATGTCCGTCGTCAATTAATTTCTGCTGGACACGAAATAGTCGATCTAGGTTACGATACCGCAGAAGAGTTGGAAAAAGTCCTCGACGAGTCGGAACAGAAAATTTTTCGTCTCACTCAAGAACGTCCGCAACAGGGTTTAGTTCCTATTTCGGAAACTATTATTCAGACTTTTACAGAAATTGAAAACCTGCATCAAGAAGTATCTTTACCTGGCATTCCTTCTGGTTTTTACGATCTTGATGCCATGACTAGCGGTTTTAGTCGTTCTGACCTAATTATCATTGCTGGCAGACCTTCTATGGGTAAGACCAGTTTTTGTCTTAATATTGCTTCTAATATTGCTAAAGAGCAAAAGTTGCCTGTGGCCGTTTTTAGTTTAGAAATGTCACGGGAACAATTAACCCAAAGAATGTTATCTGGAGAAGCCAAAATTGCTAGTAATCGTTTGCGCTCGGGGAGAATCAGCCAAAATGAATTTGAACCCTTAATTAATGCTGTAGCTAATCTATCAGAGTTACCCATCTATATTGACGATACGGCAAACCTAAGCGTCATGCAAATGCGATCGCAAGTTCGCCGTTTGCAAGCCCAACAAAAAGATAAATTGGGGTTAGTATTACTCGATTATTTGCAATTAATGGAAGGAAGTGGCAGTGATAATCGGGTTCAAGAATTATCTAAAATTACGCGCAGTTTAAAAGGTTTAGCTCGTGAAATAAATGTGCCAATTATTGCTTTGTCTCAGCTTAGTCGAGGAGTAGAACAAAGAAATAATAAACGTCCTATGCTTTCTGATTTAAGAGAAAGTGGCTCGATCGAACAAGATGCAGATTTAGTAATTATGCTGTACCGAGACGACTATTACAATCCCGATACTCCCGACCGTGGGATCGCCGAAATAATTATTACTAAGCATAGAAATGGCCCTACAGGGACAGTTAAATTATTATTTAAATCTGAATTAACTAAATTTGAGAATTTAGCTAGACCAAGTAATTATTGAATTTCTAAAACATATTAGACTTTTACTTTATTCTCTTACTTAATTAACCTTTCAAGTCAAGCTAATTCTGACCTCATAATTTGTGGAAATCAAAATATCCAGAATAATTTAAGTATAATCACGGATAGTTTAGTCTTAATATAGACTTATGAAAGGTGACCTTTCCGGGCGGAAAAACATGAAAATTCTGCTAATAGAAGACGATCGGATTCTTGCCGATTTAGTCAAACAATCCCTGCAAGAGCAGCAAAACTATGTAGTAGACTTTGCTTCTAATGGTTATGATGGCTTGGAATTAGCCAATTCTTTTGAATATGATTTAATTTTATTAGATCTAGTTCTGCCGAAATTAAACGGTCTTGAAGTTTGTCAAGAAATCAGGAATAAAGGCAATCATACTCCTATCTTACTGTTAACCGCCCAAGATACAACCAGCAAAAAAGTAAGTGGGTTGGATGCTGGCGCGGACGACTATTTAGTGAAGCCTTTTGAAATCGAAGAACTATTAGCTCGCATTCGTGCTTTGCTACGGAGAGGTAATGATTCTTTACGCCCAATATTACAATGGGGCAATCTTATTCTTGACCCCAATAATTGTCAAGTAGAATACAAATCTAAGAGAGTTAAATTAACAGCTAAAGAATACTCTTTACTAGAATTATTTTTACGACATCCTCAGAGAATTTTTAGTCAAAGTGCCTTATTAGATCATTTATGGTCATTGGAAGATTTTCCTTCAGAAAATGCAGTTAGAACTCAAGTAAAAGGTTTACGTCAAAAATTAAAAAAAGCTGGTGCTGAAGCTAATATCATTGAAACAATTTATGGTTTAGGATATCGACTCAAGCAAATCTCAGAATCAGAAATCACTAAAATAAACAGAAACGATCGAAACAAAATATCCAATAATATACCTAAACAAAGTGTAAAAGAAGCTAATAAATCCCCTCGTCCTAACCTAACTAAAGTATGGCAACAATATCGGACACAATATCTACAACAGTTACAAACTTTAGAACAATCCATAAAAGCCTTAGAAACAGAAAATTGGCAAGATATGGTAAGACATCAAGCAGTAAAAATTTCCCATACTTTAGCTGGTTCATTAGGTAGTTTTGGGTTGACTGTCGCCTCAGACAAAGCCCGTCAGCTTGAGCATATCTTAGAAGATAATCATAACTCTTTAAATCAAAAAGATAATAATCAGATATTGCAAATACTGGCAGAACTAACTGCTGAGTTAACTAGCAAAAATCGTTGTGATTCTCTTGTGTATAAAACGACTCCAACTCCTCTAGGTAATATTAGTACATATAAACTTTTAATTGTTGATGATGATATTGCTCTAACTAAAGCTCTAATTACCGAAGCAAAAACCTGGGGGATAAAAGCTGAAGTAGCCCATAATATAGACCAAGCCAGAAAAGCGATCTCTTATAATCAGCCTGATGTAATCTTACTAGATTTATCTTTTCCTGAAGCAGAAGAGGGAGGTTTTGAATTATTACAAGAATTAGTTAACCAAAAATCTTCCATACCTGTAATTGTTTTTACTGCTAAAGAAAGTTTTGCTGCCAGAGTTAGAGTAGCTCGCATGGGAGGTAAAGGTTTTTTACCGAAACCAGTATTTCCTGAGCAAGTTATGGAAAAAATCAATCAGGTTGTACGACAATATTATCCTCCTATTGCCAAAATCTTAGTAGTAGACAACGAGACTCAAACTCTCGCTCTAATTCGTACCTTATTAGAACCTTGGGGTTTTCAAGTTATTCTTCTAGAAGATTCACGAGAATTTTGGGATACTTTGGAACAATCTAATCCTGATTTGATGATTGCTAAGGTAGAAATGCCTCATGTGAACGGTATTGAACTTTGCCAGGTGGTAAGGAATGATCCTCGTTGGTATCAGCTACCCATCTTATTTACCTCTGCTTATCAAGATGCCCAGACAATTCAACAAGTTTTTACTGCTGGTGCAGACGACTATCTTTGTAAACCAATTATTCCTGAAGAACTACTAGCTAGAATTCTTAATCGCTTAGATAAAGAGCGATATCGCCGTCAGTTAACAGAAACAGATGCCCTTACAGGAGTTAGCAATCGCAGGAGTTCTATGCAGCAATTAAATCGCATGCTAAAACTTTCCCAGCGTCAGCAAAAACACTGGTGTTTTATTATTATTGATCTAGATAACTTTAAGCAAATTAATGACCATCATGGTCATGATGTTGGTGATATGATACTTTGCAGTTTTGGCAAACTACTGAAGCAATTTTTTAGAGGTGAAGATGTAATTGCTCGTTGGGGTGGAGAAGAGTTTGTATTTGGTCTATACGATATGACTAAAACTCTGGCGATTAATAGATTGGCAGATTTATTAACTATTTTCCGCCAACAAGAATTTATGGATGCTCAAAAAAATAAGTTTAAGGTCAGCTTCAGTGCTGGAGTAGCAGAGTACCCTTTGGATGGTCACAATATAGAAACTCTCTATCAGTCAGCAGATAAAGCTTTGTATCAAGCCAAGGCGAAGGGGAAAAATTGCATAGCGTAGAAGTTGTCAGTAATTACTAATATACTTAGCTTGAGCGACTACACTCAGTATGACATTTCCAGAACAAAACATCAATTATATTCTGGCTAATATTGCTCTGAAAATTAGGCAATCTCTTAATTGTAAAGAAATACTTACAACAACAGTTGATGAATTGCGTAAACTACTAAAAAGCGATCGCGTATTTATTTATGAACAAGAAAATAATCTTGTTACTGTCGAGTCAGTTTGTAATCAAAAGTGGTCGATATTAGAGCAAAATCATTATAAATGCCAGTTTACTTCCCATTGTTTAAAATTTTATCGACAGGGCAACATTACAGATATCTTCGATCTTAATACAGCCCAAGTAGATGAAGACTATCGTCAATTTTGGCAACAATTTCACGTCAAATCTCATTTAATTGTCCCGATTATTCTGCCAGAAACTGCTTTGTCTAATCCCTATCTCTGGGGGTTGCTAGTTATTAATGAATGTAGCCACCCAAGGCAATGGCAACGAACAGAAATCGATGCTATTAAACAATTAGCCAATCATCTAGCAATTACTATTCAACAAGCTGAATTATTAACCAAACAAGAACAAAAATTGCAAGCAGAACGGGAACTAAGAAGGAGTGAAGAACGTTTGCATTTAGCTTTAGAAAGTTCAGGAGATGGACTTTGGGACTGGAATCTAATTACTGGTGAGGTTTATTTTAGTCCACAATGGTGGCAAATTCTTGGTTATCAACCCTATGAGTTACCAGAAAGCTATCTTACCTGGGAAAAATTGATTCATCCAGAAGATAAATCTTGGGTAATGAATATACTCAACTCCCATCTTCAAGATAGTTCTATTCCTTATTCCTTCGACCATCGTCTACAGACTAAATCTGGTACCTGGAAATGGATTGCTAATTATGGCAAAGTAGTGACCCGAGACAGCCAAGGCAAAGCGATACGCATGGTGGGAACCCATAAGGATATTAGCTCTCGTAAACTAGTAGAAGCAGAATTATTACATAAATCGGCAGAACTAGTTGAATTTAGTGCTAATCTTAAACATTTACATCGTCTTAATACCACTAACTATAGTAGCTTTAAAGAGTTATTTAGTGACTATCTCAAAACTGGATGTTCTATTTTTCAGTGTCCTACAGGTATTGTTAGTCGAGTTCAGGGAGAGACTTATACTATATACGCGGTTTTATCTGAGATCGAGTCGTTATATACTAATCAAAAATTTGAGCTAGGAAAAACGTTTTGTGCTGAAGTAGTAAGAACCAAAAAAACAATTGCTTACAATCATGTTGGCGCAAACAGTAAACTAACTTCTCATCCTGTTTATCAAAATTTACGGCTAGAATCCTATCTGAGTACACCTATATTAGTCAACGAAGAAGTTTATGGCACTCTCAATTTTTCTTCTACCCAAATAAGAAATCGTGATTTTAGCATTCACGAACGGGAAATTATCGAATTAATGGCAAAGAGCATTGGCAAATTTATCGAAGCTTATCAAATTGAAATCCAGCGTCAGCAAGCAGAAATAGAACTGAGAAAAGCCAAAGAAGAATTGGAAATTAGAGTAAATCGACGAACTACGCAATTAAGAGAAGCTAATAAACGTCTGCAACAAGAATTACAACAAAGAGAACAAGCTAAAGCAGCTTTGCAAGAAAGTGAAACTCGTTTTCAGACAATGGCAAATTGCTTTCCCATGTTAATGTGGATATCTAATGAAAAAGGCAATATAACTTTTTTTAATCAATCTTGGTTAGACTATACAGGCAAGCAAATAGAAGAAGAACTGGGTTATGGTTGGACTAAAGAAATTCATCCAGATGATTTGTCACATTGTTTAACTATTTATCAGGAAGTTTTTCAATCTCACCAACCTTTTCAGCATGAGTATCGTCTACGGCGATGGGATGGAGAGTATCGCTGGTTATTAGATTATGGCAAACCCCGATTTAGAACAGATGGTAGTTTTGCTGGTTATATTGGTTCTTGTATCGATATCAGCGATCGCAAACAGATCGAAGCCACTCTCCAAGAATCTGAGCGACGCTGGCGTACCTTGCTCGAAAATGTAAGGATGTTAGTCGTAGGATTAGATTGTCAGGGAATAGTTGAATATGTTAATCCCTATTTGCTCGAAGTGACTGAATATACCGAAGAAGAAGTTGTTCGGCAAAGTTGGATTGATAAGTTTGTTCGTCCCCACGATCAAGCAGAAGCAGAAAAATTATTTAAAAAGGTACTACAGTCTAATTCTCCTTCTCAGAATCATCGTAAGACTATTTTGACTAAATCAGGAGAGCCGAGAGTTGTCTCTTGGAATAGTACTCAATTGCGTAATCTGCAAGGAGAACCCATCGGTATGATGTGTATTGGCGTAGATATAACTGAACATCATGCTGTTGAGCAAATGAAGGATGAGTTCATTTCTGTTGTTAGTCATGAACTCCGCACTCCTCTAACTGCTGTGCATGGCGCATTATGTTTATTAGTGAAAGGTGCAGTAAAACCAGAATCGGTTCAAGGTCAACGTATTGTCCAAATTGCAGCAGAAAGTACAGACCGCTTAGTTCGCTTAGTCAATGATATTTTAGAATTAGAACGATTACAATCAGGGAAAATTGAGTTAGTTAAGCAAAAAATTAATGCTAAAGAACTGATCCGACAATCGATCGACCAGGTTCAGATTATGGCAACTCAAGCGGGTGTTAATCTCCGATTGCAAAAAGCAGATGTATTTTTTGAGGGTGATGGTCATCGTTTGATTCAGGTATTAACCAATCTTCTCACTAATGCGATTAAGTTTTCTGATCCAGGCTCGTGTGTTTGTCTTTGTGCCAAGATCAAAGAACCGAATAATTTAGAACCACACAATCACATTTTATTTGTAGTTCAAGATAAAGGTCGAGGTATTCCCACAGAACAATTAGAGAGTATATTTGAACGATTTCATCAAGTTGATGCCTCTGATTCTCGCAAAAAAGGGGGAACTGGTCTAGGGCTGGCTATTTGTCGCAATATTGTCGAACAACATGGCGGTAGAATTTGGGTAGAAAGTATAGTCGGGGAGGGTAGTACTTTTTACTTTACTATTCCTCTTCCTGAATACAATATCAATCCTTAAACAAAATTTGTTGTCGAGAAGATTATGGCTCAGAAACGTATTTTAGTTGTGGACGATGACGATGGTGTTAGAGAAGTTATTCAAATTTGTTTAGAAGCGATCGCCGGATGGAAGGTATTACCTGCTGCTTCTGGAGGAGAAGCTTTGATCGTAGCTGAAGACCAAAAACCTGATGCTATTTTACTTGATGTAATGATGCCAGATATGGACGGACTAAATACTTTTCAGCAGCTACAAGTTAGTGGTACCACTAAAGATATACCCACAATTTTGTTGACTGCTAAAGCCAAAATTAGTGAACAAAGAAAACTTCAAGTTTTGGGAGTTGCAGGTGTGATTGTTAAACCTTTTGAACCTTATAATCTAGTCGATCAAATTAAAACAATTCTCAATTGGTTAGACTGATTTTGGTAGCAACCCTTGCTAAAAAGCCGTGAGATTATAGCAAACGAGTATTAAGTAGTCGTGCAAAACGGACATCTCACGCTGACGAGCAAAGCTCGCCAGTCGTGTCCTCATTAATTGGATAGTTGAGATAGGGTTTAGGTATTAGGTTTTAGGTGTTAGGGAAAAATGGAATGTACAAATAATTTTGTTTAGGTACTTAAGAGAACTATTTGGGGAAAATAAACATATTTTTTTTTAATCGCCCTTTTTCAATAACACGCTAAGCTAATCTAAACTATTTAAATTGGTGTGAGGTTTGTTAGATGAGGGTTTTGTTAATATATCCTTTGTTTCCTCAAAGTTTTTGGTCGTTTGAGAAAACATTAGCTCTAGTAGGGCGAAAAGCATTATTACCCCCCCTTGGCTTAATTACTGTAGCAGCTATTTTGCCAAAAGAATGGGAATATAAGCTTGTCGATCATAATATTCGTGAAATAACTGAAGCTGACTGGGATTGGGCAGAGTTAGTGATAATTTCTGGCATGATTGTGCAGAAGGAAGATTTATTAGCACAAATAAAAGCAGCCAAAAAACGAGATAAGCCAGTGGCAGTAGGAGGACCTTACGCTACAACCTCACCTCAAGAAGTTCAAGCAGCAGACTATTTAGTGTTAGATGAAGGAGAAATTACTCTCCCTATGCTTGTTGAAGCCATAGAAAGAGGCGAAAAAAGCGGTACATTTAGAGCAACCGAGAAACCATCGGTAACAGAAACACCAGTTCCTCGTTACGATTTACTAGAATTGTCTGCTTACGATAATATGTCAATTCAGTTTTCCCGTGGCTGTCCTTTTCAGTGTGAATTCTGTGACATTATTGTTCTTTATGGACGCAAACCTCGAACTAAAACTCCTGCACAACTATTAGCAGAACTAGATTATATTTACAATCTCGGTTGGCGAGGGGGAGTATTTATGGTAGATGATAACTTTATTGGCAATAAGCGCAATGTTAAATTGCTCCTAAAAGAATTAAAAGTCTGGATGCAAGAAAAAGACTATCCTTTTAGTTTTGATACGGAAGCTTCTATCGATCTAGCTAAAGATGAAGAATTGATGGAATTGATGGTAGATTGTAGCTTCAAAAAAGTTTTTTTAGGTATAGAAACTCCTGACGAAGATAGTTTGGCTTTAACTCAAAAATTTCAAAATACCCGCGATCCTCTCAGCGAATCTGTAGATAAAATTACCAAAGCTGGCTTACAAGTTATGGCAGGGTTTATCATTGGCTTTGATGGTGAGAAACCAGGGGCAGGCGATCGCATTGTTCGTTTTGTCGAACAGACTGCTATTCCTATGGCAATGTTTAGTATGTTGCAAGCCTTACCTAATACTGCCCTTTGGCACAGATTAGAAAAAGAAGGAAGATTGCTGGCAAGAGGCGCAAATATCAATCAGACTACTTTAATGAATTTTGTACCTACTCGTCCTATTGAAGATATTGCCCAAGAATACATCGATAGTTTCTGGAAACTTTATGAACCCAAATCTTATCTCGATCGCGCTTTACGCTATTTTATGAAGTTGGGTACACCTAAACATTCTGGTAAACGCAAAATTACGCCTCAGGTTATCTCCGCACTATTCACTATTTTTTGGCGACAAGGTGTTATTGGCTCAACTCGCTGGACATTTTGGCGCAACTTAATCACTTTACTACTACACAATCATCGTGTTGTCCCTTTTTATCTCATTGTCTGTGCTTACCTAGAACACTTTGGTGAGTATCGTCAAATTGTTTATCAAAATATCAATACCCAATTAGCTGCCTATCAGAAGGCTAGCCGTGTAGAAAGTTTAGCTTCTTAAGTTTTAGGGGCAGTATCCGTGCTGCCCCTATATAAAACTCTAAATACTAAAGATAATTCTTAACGCTTTATCTAAAATCAATTAGTTGAGTCTAATTTTTGTATTGCTAATTTTCTTTGGTTATCTAGTTTTTTTCGCCACTTTTCATCAATTTTTGTGGCTGATTCATATAAATTGCTTGCTTTTTGTTCGGCAGATTTAGCAAGCCCAATTAATTTGTCTAAAGTTTCTTCATTCGGTAGTTTAGTAATTTCTTTCATTGTAGTTTTCTTAAAACTTCTATAGTAGTTACGACTTCTATTTTAGTATCTAACACTTGACCTAAAAGGCTCGATAAATCTTCTCCAGATTCTTGAATTTCTTCTGCTGTCACATCAGATATAGAAACTCGTTCAATAATTGCTTGTATGCGTCTTCGTGAAATCTCTACGAATAGCAAAATATTGTTGAGTAACGAAAAAAATCTAATTAGTCTAAGATTGTCAGGAAAACGAGATATTAAAGGTCTGAGTAAATTGATGCCTTCTCTTGTCTCTTGCTCTGTAAAAGTAAGTTCTCGATCGAGTCTTTCAATTAGTTTTTTAATTTCTGAAGGAGTAGACATTGATGTTGATAATCTAAAGATATCTGCTCAATTTTATATTTCAAGCGTAAAAATGGAAAATGGAAGAGTATCTTGATCGCATTCAGGCAGAATTTTTTGAACCCATTAATTCTTATAAAATTATTCAAGAAGGCTGGACTAATCTGATAGTAGAAATTAATGGGCAATGGATTTTTCGTTTTGTCAGAGATCGGGAAAACATGCAAATTGCTGTAGAACGTGATTTTCTGCCAAACTTTGCTAAGGTTTCACCTGTTAATATTCCTAATTTAGCAATAAGTAGTGATGATTATATTGCTTATCGTAAAATAGCTGGCGATCGATTTTCTCCCCAAAATTTTTTGCTTTTTTCCAGTACTCAAAAAGCAAACCTCTTCAAGCTTTTAGGACAATTTTTGACCTGTCTACATAATTTCCAATTTACTCATCTATACCTATCCACAGCACCTTATGGCGGAAGTGATTTCTGGAATGACTTGTGGCTTCCTGTCAAAGATGATCTTTCTGAGCAAACGAGAATTAAAGCTGAATGCTATTTTACTAATATTTTGAAGGAAGTTAATGCTATTCCTTTCGAGAAGACACTAACTCATTCTGATTTAGGAACAAACAATATATTAGTAAATTATGAGCAATGTCATTTGGCAGGAATTATTGACTTTAGCGATATGAGCATAGCCGATCCCGCTGTAGATTTTGCAGGATTTTATCGTAATTTTGGTCATCAATTTGTGGAAGAGCTTCTTAAGTACTACCAAAGACCAATAAAAAGTAATTTTTGGGCGCGAATAGAATACGAATCTAAAAGAAAAATGTTCTTTGTTATTTATTTTGCTCTGAATCATGGTTTTGCAACTCAGATTCCTATTATTCTGGAATATATCGAAAAGCTATTTCAAGATAAAGATTATGAATAACAATTTAATTGTGACTTTCAGCTTGAGCTTTAGGCAGTGCATAAAATCCGAGATGATTAGCAATAGGGCGTTCATTCATGGGTATTTTGCTATGAATAGGAGCATTTAAAAATTTAGTACCATAAGCATTAGCAATTGCTAAAGTGGTAGAACCACCACCATCTAAATTTAATGCCCTATCTGCACCTAAATTAATAGCAATATTTGCTAGTTCCTTTAAAGTGGCTCCCTCACTATACAAAGGTTGCTTACCATCAACTACAATCAACCAAATTTGGTCACCTGTATTATTAGTAGCTACGACTGTTCGAGCATAAGCAGGAGTATCGTAATTAATTTTCGACATGCCATCAATAACTAAAATATCCTTACCTCCAATTCCCCAAACTGTTCCTCCAGGACATTTTTGTTGAGTTGAAATTTGCGCCATGTTGGATTTAGCAAAACACAAAAGATTCCATTTATCTGCTGGATTACCATATCCTACGGTATTAGAAATTGATTGACCTAACACATTAACATCTTCTCCCAATTGAGGATAATAATCCCAAGGACTTTGTTCATGAAAAGGATAAAAAAAGCTACCATTAATGGCTAATTGTAAATCAAATTTTTTAATAAACTGAGATATAGTTAAAGCAGAATTTTGATTGATGTTAGAAAAAGATTGAGGTGGAGTTACAAAAGGTTTTATACCTGTTGTAGTCAGATCGATCGCGACAATGTGGACGATAAAAGGACGAGGTGTAGAATATATTTCTCTTTGATAAGTAATACCTTGAAATAATATCTGTTGCTCATTGGTTATGGGAGGACGCAAACTAGCTCGCCAAATATAAAATATTAAAGGTAAAAGCAAAACAATTACCACTAAAAATCTAAAACACGATCGAGAATTTATTTTAGATATCATAATTGATATAGCAGTTCTAATCTGGAATACTTTAGTTGACTATAAATGCTTAAGATAAGTAAAAACAAATTAATTTTTTAGCTTAAATCAAATTATGCTAATCAGTAAAGCTTATTTCTAAATACTAAATAAATGAGATTACCTATTAAGTATATTTCTAAAATAATATTTGTCGTAGTAGTAAGCATTTTAGCTTTTGATGCTATTGCTACTATGTTATTTGGTAGTTTAGGTAAAACTACTGAAAGCTCAGAATGGAATTATATTTTGACATTGTATATTTTCTTGGCAAGTTTAGGAGCGATCGCCTTGATTGCAAATCTAAAAACTAACTTAACGATCTTCAAGATATTCAAACCAATTGCGACTGTTTTATCTGCTACGTTAAGTTTTGCTTTATTAGGATTTTATTATGGAGGCAGTACAACTAATAATAATCCTCAAATAGCGATAATAACAGCGATCGCTCTAGGTATAGTAGGAACTATTTTCAGTTTAAAATATAATCAATTTATAATTAAAGGCGTTACATCGATCGCTAGCATAGCAGCCTATGGTTTTGCTTTTTATGCTGTTACAAATGCCAGCGCGTATTTTTCTGTAGCGAACTTATTTGGCGGAATATCGTGGGGAATAATTTGTTTGATTTATCTGAGCATAACTATAAATAATTTGATGAATATATCGAATCAATTAAATTGATGTTATTGAGTTATTAGATACAATTGTTTCTGGAAAAATAAAAAAATCTTTAATATTACAATATTTTGCATTTTAACTTTTGTCTTAACCCCTGTAAACAAGTAATAGAATAAATCTATGAAATTATTTAATGCCATTCCCTTATTTGCTATTATATGGGTTCTATACCATTTGGTTATTATCTGGGGATCATCAACAATATTAAGCTATGAAGTATTTCAGCTTGGCTTAGTTTCAGGAACTATTTGGAAAGTTACAGTTAGTGACTTATTACTGATGGCTGGATTAATTGTTTTATATTTAGAAATTCTCCAAGCTACTTTAACTAGTATGATGTCGGTAATTAATCATACTCTTTCAACCTTAGTATTTGTTGTTTTTATCGTTGAATTTATTATCATTGCTACTTCTACAAATTCTACCTTTTTTCTCTTAAGTTTAATGTCTTTAATTGATGTCCTAGCTGGTTTCACTATTACCATCGCTGCTTCTCGCCGAGATATTGTTAGGAATGATTAGAATAGCCGAGGTAAGCTAATCTACAGAAACCTCGTATATTGATCATTTAAAGGAATAAATTTTAAAACTATTACCCTATCAGGTAACTGTAAGTACTTAGGCACAATTATTTACACACTTTCTTTTTCTATTACCTATTATCTACCTTTACCAAGTAATTTATTTTATACAAGTACTTAATTGTTTGGGTTAGGGTAGCCAAAGCGAGAAAATATTCATCATTAAAGCTAAGAGTGTTAGCTCTAACTAATCATCTCTTCTTTTTGTCTAAAGACCTGAAAATACCTGAATTTTCCCCCTTTTATTAACCCCAAAATCACTACAAAATACTAATAAGTTGAGTTGTTAACTGGTTATTTATGACTATGCATAAACGGCAAAAGTCAATCCTAGAATTACTCATAAGTATTTAATTGCTAAAACATAACCAATATAAATGCCTAATTTAGTCGAGAAAAATCTATGAAAATACTAATTTTGGCTTCTAATCCGAGAAAAGACCTTGATCTAGAAAGGGAAATTAGATATTTGCAAGAAGTAATTGAGAGATCGAGAAATCGAGAATATTTAGACGTAGAAGTTGGTTTGGCTGTACGACCAGAAGATTTACAAGGACTATTTCTGAAACATGAACCAGATATTGTTCATTTCTGTGGACATGGCACAGGAAAACCAGGCTTAGTATTACAAGATGATGCTGGACTAGAGAAGCTCGTTAGTACAGATGCGTTATCTAATCTATTCGAGCTTTGTTCTGAATGGGTTAAATGTGTTTTGCTTAATGCTTGTTATTCAGAAGTGCAAGCCAATGCCATGGTTCAACATATCAATTATGCCATTGGTATGAATCATGAGATTAGAGATGATGCAGCGATCGCTTTTGCTACTGGTTTTTATCAAGCACTAGGATATGGACAACCTATAGGGCAAGCTTACAGATTTGGCTGTAATGCTATTCAACTTCAGATTTCTGGTAATTCTACTGTTCGCTCTGTTCTCTCGAAAGAAAAACGCAAACTGGAAATTGCTACCACCGTAGAGAAAGTTGTCATTCCCGAACATTTGAAGCCAGTGCTGAAAATCAAGCCAAATCTGACAACTAGTATAGATAAGTCTATGCCTGATGCGAAGGAAAACCTTTTACCTTCTACCAAACTCGATATTCAATCCTATATTGACAAAGCTCTGGAAAAAGAAATTGCTCGGAGGCAAGCTCACCCAGAATTAAGAGAAAATTTAGCCGAGCCAAGTATTCAAGTTTACTCTCCTTCCTCTTCACCCAAAAAAACTCATAAATTGTTGATTGGCAGTATTTTTGGGGTTATTTTAGCTACTGTGGCTTTAATTGTAATATCATCTTTGTCTAATAGAACTGAGATGACAGCTGAAGATTTTTTCGATCGTGGGGCGGATAAACATGAGAAAAATGATTACCGAGGCGCGATCGAGGATTATACTCAGGCGATCAAAATAGATCAAAACCATGACGATGCCTACTACGATCGAGGTCATGCTCGCTTTGAACTAGGAGATCACCAGGGAGCAATTGAGGATTTCACTCAGGCGATCGCCATCGATCGAAATGATGGGCATGCTTACTACGATCGGGGTAAAGCTCGCTTTGAACTAGGAGATCACCAGGGAGCAATTGAGGATTTCACTCAGGCGATCGCCATCGATCGAAATGATGGTAATGCTTACTACGATCGGGGTAAAGCTCGCTTTGAACTAAGAGATCGCCAGGGAGCGATCGAGGATTACAAAAAAGCTGCCGAGCTTTTTCGGCAACAAGGAGATACAAGATGGTATCAAGAAACACAAGAAGAACTGAATAAAATCAAAGAAATTAAGCCTAGAAAACTTAAGTCTATTGTTGAAGTTTTAAAAGTTTACGCTAATTCTACCCAAGGTACTCCTTTTGAAAATCGTGACAATAAGTCTGTACAAGTAAGATTTGAAGTAGATTCTAATAGTAGATGGTTAGCCATTCCTAAACATATTGATAATGTTCGTGAATCTGCTCAAGGTTTTATTTCCCCGAAAGGAAATCCTAATTTTCGCTCTAACGATAATATGCCCTGTCCTAGATATCCTCTCGGATCGTTAGTAGTTAAGAGTGAAAAAGGTGGATGTCTTGCCCACGGAGAACAAGACTTTTTTGAATTAGCACCAGGAGAAACAGTTTATTTTCTCATGAATGATGTTTATGGGCGTTATGAGGATAATGAAGGTTATATTGATGTCCAAATATCCAGATAAGCCTGTTATTTAATCGTTCTGCATTTCACAGTCAGAAAATTGAGAGAATTATGTTCTTGCTTTGCTTTAATTTGTCGATCGATCATGCTGAAAAAACTATAAATTGCTGATAATGTTTTGTACGATCTGTTGACTAATTTGTGTGAATTATTTGTTATGGTAAGTTCGAGCAGAGACTAATAATTAGCTTCATCATCCCTGCTTAATTTGAGGAAATTATGAGGATGATGAATTTTTGTCAGTAGGAAGCCCCAGTCTTCGCCATTCCATCATGCCTCCTGTGATGTTATAAACTTGAGTAAAACCAGCTTTTGACAGTTGTTGAGCAGCGATAGGACTGCGGTGAGCCGTCAGACAAATTAAAGCAATGGGTTCATCTTTAGGTAGTTCCCGAAACCACTGGGGCAAAACCCAACGACTCAGCCAAGAGTTACTGCCGATCAAAATACGAGGAAAACTTAAATTAACTGCATTGGTCGCGTGAAATATTTTATACTCAAAACTACTGCGAACATCAATCAGCTGAGGAGGGTTGGGTAACTGAAGAAATTCCTCTGGTGAGAGATCGATAACTTGTGGTTGGGAATTTGTAATTGATGTCATTTAAAACTCCTTTAAATTAAAAACTATTTAAGCACCGTTCAAATGCTACTTTGTGAGCTTTTTTCCCTGCCATCATGCCCCCAGCAATTTTATGGACTTTGGTAAATCCAGCTTTTACCAGTTGTTGGGCAGCAATAGGACTACGATGAGCCGTCAGACAAATTAAGGCAATGGATTACTGATTACCCTTCGGGCGGGGCGCGTTCCCAAAGGTCAGAAACCTCCGTGGGGTCGCCCCCGCTGATTACGGATTGAAAAGTAACTTTCTATCCAGTCTCCTCAGTCTAAAATTAGTGTGGTCTATCGATCTCAAAACCGCTGTAAGCTCTTTGACTTTTTTCTAAGGACAAAGCTAAAGTCCTAAACCCACCAGGGTTTTTTTCCAGTACGTGGATCGATATCTGTCCAAGGAGCAATCCTAATATAGTCTCCGGCAACGCTAACGTGAGCTAGTTGTAAAGGAAGAGGTGCTGGTCCTCGTACGACTCTTCCCTCATGGTCATAGCGAGAACCATGACAGGGACATTGGAATTGATTTTCATTAGGATTCCAGGGAAAAGTGCAGCCTAAATGAGTGCAATTATCGACGATTCCCCAAGAGTGTAATTTATTATCTTTGGTAACAGTAAGATAGGTTGGTTCTCCTGCTAATCCTGCAACTAAAGCACGAGTTCCAGGTGGTTTGGCTAGAATCTGACTGGCAGGAATCAGATTACCATTAATATCTTTAGCCAGTATCGAACCATCTTCGCCAACTTCTTGAGGTGGAACAAACAACTTGGCAGCAGGATATAAGGCTGCACAGCAGTAGCAGCAACGGCTGCACCTGTAATAAAGTTAAGTAGTTGCCTTCGTGATATTGAAGGACTTTCTAAGGATAAACTCTCTTCCACGGTTAAATACCTTCTTAAATTTTGTGATTGATATGTTCTAGAAGTCTGTCAAGGTAGCAATAAGGAAATAGAGTATTAGTATTGTTGAGGATTTTGTTTGCGAGTGTTAATACCCAATAAGCCATAGAGCAGACAAGAACCTGCTAGACCACTAATTGCCATGACAGCACCAGTAACAATTAAACCAATACCTAAAGTCGAACCACTATAAACTAATAAACCGAAATAGAATAAAGCACTGGCTAACACTAAACGAATTAAACGATCGATTGTCCCTACATTGTTAAACATGATTTTTATTTCCTTAAATTGATATTTCTTAATGATTAAAAAAATTTGCCCTAACTTTGAGTAACTAATTGCGCCGTACTTAGGCTATTGATTACTCTCTGCATCTTGTGACTAGCTTGAACAGCAAGTTGCATATCTAAACCTCTGTTGAACGTTGTTTCGCCAAAACGCAATTTTTATTTACATTTCTTAGCAACTATTTATTATGTTAGATAACTATATGGTAATATAACAAAATATTTAATATTTTTTTTAGACCAAGAATTAATCATGGCTCATGTAGTAGTAGGGGGGACTCGGCGGTTTACCCACTGCTTACGAATTGCGACATTTTTTAGCAAAAGAACATCAGGCTACTTTGATTTCGGATAAGCCGATGGTTGTCAGCTTCCTTTTACCTACTCAATGATTCTTCCTTCTTTTCGAGGAGTATCTTTTATCCAAGAAGTACCTGGATTAGGTAATGAGAAGGGATTTATGTCAATCAAAAGATCGAGCCATAGTCTTCAATTACTTTGACTTCACAACTTACTCAAATTATCAATCTATGTTTTTAATCGCCAAAAATTTAAACAAGTTTAGAACATTCATAAGCAAATCTCTAAACAGAGTTTTAATCGGATTCGCTATTATTTTCTTGTTGTTTATAGGGAATCCTTCTCTAGCGATCGCCCAAACCGATGCTACTCAATTAGCAAAGGCAGTAGCAGAAATTGAAAACCTGGATGCTATGCGTTCTGGGTTGGCTTCTACTCTAAAGGATTCAACTACTGAACCAACAGTACAAACTTTCAAAGAAGTTTGCCAACCTGTGGGTATGAGAGCCATGCAACTGAGTAAAGAAAATGGCTGGCAAGTAAAGCAAATTGCCAAAAAGTATCGTAATCCCGCTCATAAACCCGATAATTTACCAGCACAAATGGCATTGGCAAAGTTCGATCGAGACTCGGAATTAATGGGCTTTTGGGATAGAGAAACCATCGCTGGAGAATCAGGGACTCGTTACTATCGCCGTATTAACGTTGAGTCTAGCTGTCTAGCTTGTCATGGAGACAAAAACTCGCGTCCCCAGTTTATTAAGGATAAGTATCCTCAAGACTTAGCCTACAATTTTAAGATAGGAGATTTACGAGGAATGTATTCAGTGTTTATTCCCGATGTGCAAGCAGCTTTATTAAATTCTCACACAGGTGAATCATAATAAGGTTTATTGACACTCCCTTAGCCCTTTAGGGTAAGGGATTCTTGAGCTAACCGTTGACTATTTACTTTTGCTTTCGCTATCCTCAAGGTCTTACACAATTATGTCTGAACCGTGATTGAAAGCTTTCTCTTAATACTAAGAAGCGGGCGAAAATTGGAAGAAGTAAGAAAATAGCAACCCAAAATATTTTAACTTTGGATTGCTTAAACTGTTATTTAAAGGAAAACTAAGAGAAAATGACGAATTTAATTAACTGTTAATGACAGGAGCAGTCAACGCCATAGGCTGAACTTCCCCAGAAGCTAAATCTAAGGGAAAATTGTGAACATTCCGTTCGTGTATAACTTCAATTCCTAAACCAGCACGGTTCAAAACATCAGCCCAAGTATTAATTACTCGACCTTGAGCATCAAGAAGAGACTGGTTAAAGTTGAAACCATTAAGGTTGAAGGAAAAGCAACACACAGCTAAAGCAGCACACCAGATACCAATTACTGGCCATGCGCCTAAGAAAAAGTGTAAAGCACGACTGTTATTGAAAGAAGCATATTGGAAGATCAATCTGCCAAAATAACCGTGAGCAGCAACAATATTATAAGTTTCTTCTTCTTGACCAAATTTATAACCGTAGTTTTGGGATTCGGTTTCAGTAGTTTCTCGAACTAAGGAAGATGTCACCAAAGAACCGTGCATGGCAGAAAATAAAGCTCCACCAAAGACACCAGCTACACCTAACATATGCAAGGGGTGCATCAGAACATTGTGTTCTGCTTGCAAAACAAGCATAAAGTTAAATGTCCCACTAATCCCTAAAGGCATTCCATCGGAGAAAGAACCTTGACCTATAGAATAGACAAGCAATACCGCAGTGGCAGCAGCAACAGGCGCACTATAAGCAACACTAATCCAAGGACGCATTCCTAAGCGGTAAGATAATTCCCACTGGCGACCCATATAGCAAAAAATACCAATCAGAAAGTGAAACACAATCAGTTGGTAAGGTCCACCATTATATAACCACTCATCTAAGTTAGCTGCTTCCCAGATGGGGTAAAAATGCAAACCAATAGCATTGGAACTAGGTACAACCGCAGCCGAAATGATGTTATTGCCATAGAGTAACGAACCAGCGACGGGTTCGCGAATACCATCAATATCTACTGGCGGTGCTGCGATGAAGGCAATGATAAAACAAATAGTTGCGGTTAAGAGAGTAGGAATCATTAAGACTCCAAACCAACCGATATACATACGGTTGTTAGTGCTTGTAATCCACTGACAAAATTTTTCCCAAACATTGTCGTTTGGACGTTGTTGTACGGAAATAGTCATATTTTTAAATTGCGAGGTTAATAATTGTTAAAGGCAACTTTAACCTTAATATATGTTAAACTAAGCCACCTCGTCACCGAGGCGACTCGTCTTCAGAACGCATCATGAAAATTTCTCTTCAATGCGCTCCTCTGTAATCAGGCTCTTTATGAGTACCATGACCAGTGACTAGAGTAGGAATGTCATCTACC
>JASJDI010000078.1 GCA_030065155.1 Xenococcaceae cyanobacterium MO_188.B29 | reverse complement strand
AAATGCCCAAATTGCGGATTATTCCTAATTAACAGTGAAGATATAGAAACCCATCATATAATTCCTGTGAAAGACGGTGGCTCAGACGACGCTGAGAACCTTATCCACTTACACAAAGCGTGTCATAAACAGGAACACAAGAAAATCGAGGTAAAAAGACGGCAGGAGTGGATGGAATAAAATCTCTATCCCCAGAAGCTCGGATGAAACTCGTTGGACAACTCAAATTAACAGGTAAATCCAAACCCACACGTAGAGTTTGGATACCTAAACCTGGAAAGGATGAGAAACGTCCTCTAGGAATACCCACAATATATGACCGTGCCTTACAAGGAGTAATTAAGAATGCCTTAGAGCCAGAATGGGAAGCTCGGTTCGAGCCAAACAGTTTCGGTTTTCGACCAGGAAGAGCCTGTCAAGATGCAATTTGGACTATCAAAAATGCAATACAAGCCAAAGCCAAATATGTCTTAGACGCGGATATTGCCAAATGTTTTGATTGCATCAACCACTTAGCCTTACTCCAGAAACTCAACTATAAGGGTAAAGTCAGACAACAAATAAAAGCCTGGCTAAAATCTGGGGTCATAGACCAAAAGGTTTTTACTGCCACATCAGAAGGGACACCTCAAGGCGGGATTTGTTCACCATTATTGGCTAATATTGCCCTTCATGGTATTGAACGAATGCTAAAGGATTACGCCAAAACCTTAAAAATGCGTCACCCTTACGGTGGAACGTATAGTCAGAAAGACAAAGTTAAATCATTAACATTTGTCAGGTATGCCGATGATTTTGTCGTAATACACAAAGACCTTAAAGTAATCCAGAGATGCCGAGAACTAATCTCGGAGTGGTTAAAAGACATAGGCTTAGAATTAAAACCATCAAAAACCAGAATCGCCCACACTCTCAATCCAGAGTTAAGCGAGGATGGCATAGCAGGATTCGACTTTCTGGGTTACAACATCAGACAGTTCTCTGCTGGAAAATATGTCTCTAGCAAAAACTCCAAGAAAGATATATTAGGTTTTAACACTTTCATCACCCCCTCAAAAAACGCTTGTATAAAGCATCAAGAACAGATTAAACACACCATCAGGAAACATAAAAACTCCTCACAAGCACTTCTAATTAAAGAGCTTAACCCTATCATAAGGGGATGGTGTAACTACTATCAGTTCTCCGATGCCCAAAGAGTCCAAGCATTTTCAAAACAGGATTATCTTGTCAATGAAAAACTTAGAGCATGGGGACGTTACCGATGCGGAAATCTTAAAGATGCCCGTGTTAAGTATTATACGAAAATCGGTAACAGAGGTTGGATCTTCGCAACCAGAGAAGGGGACGCGAACCCTCTTCGGTTACTTTTTCATAGTGACTTTAGTAGCAGTTCTACCGAATATGTAAAAGTTAAAGGCGAAGCTAGTCCATATAACGGCAATCTAGTCTACTGGAGTACCAGAATGGGGAGAAACCCAGAAATGCCCACATCCAAAGCTATCATGCTAAGGAAACAAAAGGGCAAATGCAACTGGTGCGGATTGCATTTTCGGGAAGAAGACATACTAGAAGAAGACCACATATTAGCTACCGCCCTGGGTGGAAAGCACAAATATGATAATCTTCAACTTCTTCACGGCATCTGCCACGATGAAAAAACAGCAACAATCGATTTAGTCGAAATCAGGAAAAAAGACTCACTAAAATTCTACGAGAAATTATCTCGCGAATGGTCTAAAGTCAATTTTAAATGGATTGATGATATTCCTGTTGTATTAGATTGCTGAGAAGTCTGTTAATGACAAAAAGTAGATACGTTTGAGTAGCCGTGTGTCGGGAAACTGACAAGCACGGTTTCGGAAAGGAGGGGTAAGCTGGAAACAGCTACCTCGACCTTAACGGTTAGGGGATGTCAGTCAACCTTCGGTTGCAATCCCTGCTGCGGAATGCAGTGCCAGGCTTCACCCGATCGCCTGTGGAAGATAGAGCGATCGCTACTTTTTGCTCTCCTCCTGAAATATTAAGAAAAATATCTCTTTAGTAATGCTTAGTCAGGCAATTAATAGCATTAAAGGAATGATTACTGATTACCGATTACTCATTACTCAATTTTTGCAGTAATCTATATGAAACTGATTTAGTATTATGGGTAAACCACAAATCGCTGTCAGAATTCCCCCTTCTCTGATGGAAAAGCTCAACAGCTATGTTGAGAAAACTGGCTCATCTAAGACTGAAGTGATAGTTGGTGCTTTGGCACATTATCTCGGCTGTGCAGAGGCTATTCCTTTTGGGGAGAGAATGGCTGAGGTTGAGAGAAGATTAGCAGTACTAGAAGCTGAAAAGAGAGGGAGTTGATGAGTTTTGTACCGAAGAAAGTGTCTCTTAGCCTTCCTTTTGGTATTGGTTCAGTGGAATGGGAAGTAGACCAAACGCAAAGTAGAGCAGCTTGGTCACTTTATGTTGAACTGGTTACTCGCATTGCTGTAGAACCATTGAAAGATGATGAGGGACTGGTTCGTGAGGCGTTAAACTCTTTATATAGTTTGTTTGGTACAACTAGAGAAATCCTCAAACAAGCAGGTCCTGATGTTGGGGCTTCTATTAATTCAGTAGGCGGTATAGCTATTACTGTCCTAAATAGAGGATTGCGTCCTTTCCTAGCCAAGTGGCATCCACTTTTACAAGCTTGGGAAGCTAAAAGACCTCCTCATCTAAGTCCAAAGGAACACGAACAGCAATGGTCAGAAGAAAGAAAATTGAGAGAGGAGTTAGAAAAACTCAGACAGAACTTGAAGCAGTATGCTAGTGCTCTAGCAGAGATTGCAGGTGTAGAAGAGTCCCTGGAGGAGTCTGACGGATGGTAGAGTCTTCCAAGTTTGATGTTTTCCTTTGCCACAATAGCCAAGATAAACCTGAAGTCATAGGAATTGCTCAACAACTCCGACAACGGAAACTTAAGCCTTGGCTCGATGTCTGGGAACTCCCTCCTGGTAGATCTTGGCGGAAGTTATTAGAGCAACAGATAGAACAGATCGACTCAGTAGCAGTTTTTGTGGGAGGCAGTGGCTTTGGTCCCTGGCAAGAACACGAAATAGATGCTTTTTTACGCGAGTTTGTCAAGAGAGGCTGTCCAGTAATCCCTGTCTTACTAGAATCTGCACCAGAAAAACCTCAACTTCCAATCTTTCTTAGGGCTATGACTTGGGTTGATTTTAAATCACCCTATTCTAACCCAATGGAGCAATTAATTTGGGGGATTACAGGAGAAAAGCCTTCGGCTCAAATTAGTGAAAAGGAAGCGGAAGCGGAAGGAGTCAAACAGCAACCGAAAATACCAACAATACAACGAAAACCTAATCCAGAACCTATACGAATAAATCGAAAACAGTTTTTGAAGTGGGCTGGCTTGGGAGGTGGAGGCTTGGTGACAGCAGTGTTAGCCCGTGAGATTTTTAAGGAGCAACCAGATGGATCTAAAATACCTTTGCAGACGTTTGAGCTTGAAACTGTAACGGTAGATGAAAAGGGGGAGGTAGTTGACAATCGCAACAAGCAAGCCGAGTTCTTTAAAGAGGACTTGGGTAGTGGTGTCACCCTAGATCTGGTCTATATCCCTGGCGGTCAATTCCTAATGGGAACAGAAGATGAAGAAATAGACAGACTTGTTGAAAAATTTGATAGGGATTGGTTTAGAAGCGAAAAACCACAACACGAAGTAACAGTTAAACCCTTTTTCATAGGCAAATATCCCGTAACTCAGGCACAGTGGAGAGCAATTGCATCTCTTCCTAAAGTCGAACACGACCTTGACCCCGATCCTTCCTCCTTCAAAGGTGATAACCATCCAGTAGAGCAAGTCTCTTGGGACGAGGCAGTAGAATTTTGCCAAAGATTATCGCAACAGACAGGAAAAGGATATCGATTACCCAGTGAAGCGGAATGGGAATATGCTTGTCGTGCAGGCACTACAACCCCTTTTCATTTTGGCGAGACGATTACCACTGATTTAGCTAATTACGAGGGTAACTATACCTATGCTAATGAACCTAAAGGACAGTATCGAGAAGAAACTACTCCTGTAGGTAGTTTTTCTCCCAATGCCTTTGGCTTGTACGATATGCACGGAAATGTCTGGGAATGGTGTGAAGATAACTGGCATGATAATTATAATGGCGCATCTGCTGATGGTAGTGCTTGGAGATCGGGGAGTGATAACCTTAAGGTATTACGCGGTGGTTCATGGTTCTACTATCCTGTTAACTGCCGTTCGGCGTATCGCGTCGACCCTCCCCGCGTGACTCGTAACTCCGATGGCGGTTTTCGTGTTGTCTGTGTCGCTTCCAGGACTACAAGATAGCCCTTTTCTCTTTTGCCCTTTTACCCTCTTCCCTTCTTCTCTCTACCCTCTTTCCCGCCGTCAGGCGGGTCGATTTTTGAGCAGGAAATCTTATAGCAAATCCTGTTTAGATAGAATACTTAAAAGTTGTGATTAGGCAGAAGGCAGAAGAGCTTAGGTTAATTTCACGCTTAAAACATTAATGAAAGAAATGAAAGAATTATAATTGGGCGCGAAATCTGGGATTAACAGCGTAATTGATCTTAAATCATTGGCATTTTATCGAGAGTTGAAATCGAATTATGCAAGAAGTGTATAAGACTGTGTTTTGCTCCGACAGAAAGAGATAAACTAAAAATTTAGAAGAACATAATTTTTAAAATCTAAAGCTAGTAATGCAGTCCCTGTCAGTTTCTCAATCTCAACAAAAATCCCAAGATAATAATTATGATGCGATCGTTATTGGTTCTGGTATTGGTGGGTTGGTTACAGCTACCCAGTTAGCAGCCAAAGGCGCAAAAGTATTAGTTTTAGAACGTTATATCATTCCTGGTGGTAGTGCTGGTTATTTTGAACGAGAAGGCTATCGTTTTGATGTTGGCGCGTCGATGATTTTTGGCTTTGGTAAGCAAGGCACAACAAATCTGCTTACCCGTGCCTTAGAAGCTGTTAATGTCAGTATCGAAACTATTCCCGATCCCGTACAAGTCCACTATCATTTACCCGATGGACTAGAAATAAAAGTACATCAGGATTATGAAAAATTTTTACAAGAATTGATTGCTTGTTTTCCCCACGAAGAAAAGGGAATTCGCCGTTTTTACGATGAGTGTTGGAAAGTCTTCAATTGTCTCAACGCCATGGAATTACTTTCTTTAGAAGAACTTGGCTATCTAATGCGAGTATTCTTCCAACATCCTTTTGCTTGTTTGGGTTTAGTAAAATATTTACCGCAAAATGCAGGAGATATTGCCCGTCGTTATATTAGCGATCGCCAGTTGCTAAAATTCATAGATATGGAATGCTATTGTTGGTCAGTTATGCCTGCTTCCCATACCCCAATGATTAATGCGGGAATGGTATTTTCCGATCGACATTATGGAGGAATTAACTATCCTAAAGGGGGAGTAGGACAAATCGCCCAAAAGCTAGTAGATGGGTTAGAAAAAGCTGGCGGAGAAATTCAATACAAAGCTAGAGTCACCCAAATTTTGCTAGAGAAGGGGAAAGCAGTAGGAGTTAAACTAGCTAATGGTAAAGAATATTATGCCAAACGGATAATTTCTAATGCCACTCGCTGGGATACCTTTGAAAAACTGTTACCTCCAGAACAAATGCCTGCTACGGAAAAAAGATGGCAACAACGCTACAAAAAGTCTCCTAGTTTCCTGAGTTTACATTTAGGCGTTAAAGCTGATGTCTTACCTTTCGGCACAGAATGTCATCACATTTTGGCAGAAAATTGGGAAACAATGGAAGAACCAGAAGGAACTATTTTTGTTTCTATTCCTACTCTCCTCGACCCTAGTTTAGCCCCAGAAGGATATCATATTATTCACACGTTTACTCCCAGTTGGATGGAAGACTGGCAGGGATTATCACCCCAAGAATATGAAGAGAAAAAAGAAGCAGCAGCAGAAAAATTAATTCATCGTCTAGAAACCATTTTTCCTGACTTAGCCGATGGATTAGATTATCAAGAAGTAGGAACACCGCGCACCCATCGCCGTTTCCTCGGTAGGGATGATGGAACTTATGGTCCTATTCCTCAGCGGAAGTTAGCTGGTTTACTGGGAATGCCTTTTAATCGTACAGCCATACCTGGACTTTATTGTGTAGGAGATAGCACCTTTCCAGGGCAAGGATTAAATGCGGTGGCGTTTTCTGGGTTTGCCTGTGGACATCGTGTCGCTGTGGATTTGGGTTTGTCATAATTTAAGGGGATATCTTATCTAAGATACTTTAGTTATTGGTCATGGGTTTTTTGTTGATTTTTAAATAAATAATAATATCAATTTGAAAAAACAATGTGATACATCCCGTAGGGGCAATTCGCCCTAAAGGACTAGCTTTGCGTCGCGAATTGCCCCTACTCAAACCCCATTTGTTGCAAATATTAATCTAATTGGTATAACTAATTGACTTTTCTCTTAATGTACCTAAAGCTATTTTTACTAATTGCTCAAAAGGAGGTTTAGTAACATCAATTTTTTGGGCGTTATCTCTAGTTGTACCGAGTAAACCCTCTTTACTACCAGGACAAACTGCTAAAACTTTACCTTGTTCATTTCTAATTCTTAATTCATTTATACTTGATGATAAACTGCAAGCGTAAGTACGTCCTTGGTAGTTAAAGATTGCTTTTTTATTACTTTTATTATTAGTAGTCTGAGCTAGTCTTACTCCTACTATCTCTAGTTCTACATTAGATATTCCTTGCCAATAGTTTTCCCTTAGTTTGTAGGCAATATCAAGCCGATTAGGTAAAGGAAAATACTCTTGCCAACGCCAGGCGATCGCTTTTATTTCTGTAGTTGAATTATCTTCTGCTAAAGTTAATTTTAGATGGGCTTTCCCTACAACTTGTTGTTCTTTTATCCTGACATTGGGAGTCCAAAAAACAGGAAAACTATTGCCTATGCCCCAAGGTTGTAAACTATCAATTTGCTCATAAAGCTCAAGAGATAGTTGCCTTAAACTAGCTTGAGCATCAATTTTAATTAGAGGTTTGAGATGTTTTGTTTCTAAACATTGATGGGCAAACTCACTCAATCTTTGTTGAAAAGCAGCTAAATTCTGAGCAGGTAAACTAAATCCCCCTGCTGCTTTATGCCCCCCAAATTTTCCTAATAAATCTCGACAAAATTCTAAGGCATCAAAGATATTAAATTCTTCAATTCCTCTAGCTGAACCACGAATTTTACTCTCGTCGTCTTCTTCATAAGTACCAATAAAAACAGGCACCCCATAACGTTCTACTAAACGAGAAGCAACAATACCAATTACGCCATGATGCCAACCTGCTTTAACTACTACTAAAACTCTTGCTTGTCGCCATGGTATGGGAGTATTTTTTACTAGTGCGATCGATTCTTGTTCAATTTCTTGACATAGTTGTTGACGGCGACGGTTAATCTCTTCGCATTGCATCGCCCTTTCTAATGCTAATCCAGGCTCATCGGTAGTCAACAATTCAATTACCGTTTGGGGATCGCCGATACGTCCTATCGCATTAATTCTAGGGCCTAGTTTAAACCCAATATCATCGGGTTGCAATTGCTTTTGTTCTTCCCTCACTCCTGCTACTTGCATTAATGCTTGTATTCCTTCTAGCTGAGAGTTAGGTAACTGGCGTAAACCTCTTTTTAACCAACGACGGTTTACTCCTACTAAAGGTGCTAAGTCGGCAATTGTCCCTAAAGTAAATAATTCTAATAATTGAGTAGTTAGTCCTTTAAGTTTACCTAATTTCTGTGCTGTGGCGATCGCTAAAATATAAGCAACTCCTACTCCTGCTAATCCCCTGTAGGGGGACGTTTCTGGTAATAATTTGGGATTGAGAATAGCATCGGCAGGAGGTAATTGAGGCGGTAAATCGTGATGATCGGTGATAATAACACTCAGTCCTAACTCTACTGCCAGTAAAATCGGTTCGTAAGCAGAAATTCCATTATCAACGGTAAGAATTAAACCTACTCCTGTATCAGCAAATTCTTCGACAATACGAGTATTAATACCATAACCATCTTTCATCCGACTAGGGATAGCATAGTCTACATCTGCCCCCAAATGTTTTAATGCCCGTAATAGCAAGGCGGTACTCGTCATACCATCAGCATCATAATCCCCACAGATAGCAATTTTCTCTTCAGAAGCGATCGCTTCTACTAATAACTCTACACTAGTAGCTAGGTCGGGGAATTCTTCTATGGGAGAAGGTAAAGCCTGTGTTTCTGGTTCGATATAAACCTGTGCTAAATCTGCTGTATCAATACCACGATTAAGTATTACTTGAGCAACTAAGCGATCGAAACCCGTGCTTACAGTTAATTCAGATACTTTTTTTGGCTGTGGTTGGGCAATTTGCCATCTTTGATGAGGTAGACAAGACTGATATTCGCTCATTCAGTTTTTCAGTAAAAGGCGAATCATCATTTTACTGTAATTATTGTGAAAAAAAATCCGACTACAATTAAGATTTCGTTTAACATCCTAATAAACCTCATCATGAGTTCCAATTGATTCTAGAAGAATTGCCTGCTTTTGTTCGTACTCAACAAATTTAAAAATAATTCTCAGATCGTATCCTGCGCTGCAAGCATAAGAATCTTTAAGTTCTCCTTTTAGTTTATGAGTTCTCAATCTTGCTTGAAATGGATCGTTACAGAGTGTTTCGAGAGTTGTTTGAATATTTTGGGCTAATTGAGGTTACTTTTTCACAATCTTGCCAGCATTTCTGACAAATGCACTCGATCGCAATAAAATAAACTTCATGAAAGGATTTCCTTCATCAGTTCATATGGGGTAACTGGTTGACATTTACCTTGAGCAAATTCTCGTTCTGATTCGCGAACATCTTTGATTAAATCAGATCGTTTTTGTTCTCTGAGGCGATTTTGTAAAATCCTAATTAGGTCTTCTCTTTCTTCAAGAGGAAGTTGTTCGGCTGCTTCTAAAATATCTCCAAAACTTATTTGTGTCATGATTACGTTGTTAGTTGTGTTAATTTAGTGAAATTATAGTTCAGTCTACAATCGATCGTCTGAATCTCTTGAAGTTACTAAAGATCGCCTTTGTCTTATCTACCTATTTTTAGTCGATCGAGCTTTGCCTAGCACGGAGCGTTGGATTGACGTTTTTTTGGAAGGAAAGCTAAAAAAATCAAGTAAATCAATTAAATATCAAGCTTTTCGTAACTGTTCATACTTCAAGAATATATAATATCGCGATCGTCAATTATCTAAAGAACTTGAACTTACTGGGGAAGGTTCTACTATAGATTTGCCAGTCTTACGAGAGAAGGCAGAAGGATTTGAGGGACAAAAAGGAAAAAGGGGGTTTGAGATACGGATTTGTTATCAGACCATAATTCTGCAAACTGCATGATATTATTTATGTGTATTTTTGGTGATTGCTCAATTTAAACTTATGACAGCATCAAACAAACAAAAAGTGCGAGCTATTGAGCGTAACTTTTCTTTAGTAGTTGATTTTTTAGACCGCAAATTACGCAGAACCAACGTACACCTTTCAGAAGTACCTTGCTATTTTTATAAAGGAAACGAGTCAAAACTGGAAATAAGAGTATTTTCAGATCCTAGAATTGGCAAAATAGACTTAAGAATACTTAACTTAAGAAATTACGATCGAGAGCCTTCTCTCCAATGTAATTACGACCTAGATGAGCTTTCGATTGCTATGTTTCAAAAACGTGTTGATGATTTAATATCTGAGATCAAATAACAGAAAAAGTTAAACGGAGTTTCTACAGAGTGCTAGGCTACGCTCGATCGCTAATAAAACAGGCAACAAATTACAGATTAGATAACAACTGTTGTGATGATTAGCTAATTTTCCTGACTAAAACTCCTGAACTTCCAAATTTTTCTTCTGCCAGTCCTTACCAATCTGAATAGTTAGATCGGAATTAAGAATACCAGTACTTTCTACTAGTACTTCCCCTACTCCTATAGCAGCCCTTACTATAGCAGCAGCGCGATCATCTCCACCTTGAGCAATAATTTTAGTGACTTCTAGGGGTTCAGACCACCTTCTACTTACATACACTCTTCTATATCCAGCTTCCCTTAGAGAAGAAACCATCTTATTTACTGTTTCTCGGTCTTCTAAGCTATCTTGAATCGCAATACTTATATTACGATAATCCCGTTGCGATCGATGATAAGAAGACCATTCCTCCCCTTGGCGATCGCTATATCTTGGGGAAGAATCTGTTTCGTAGCTATTTCTACTATAAGAATTATCTAAGCTATCAGCATAGTCTTCTGGAACTACCTCAAAATGCTGCGTCATTATTTCCGCAATTTTGCGATCGTTAGGCAGCCAATAGCTAACTCCTGTTTTCCCATCTCCACTAAAATCCCCAGGTAACATAAACATTTGGACATCGCTTCTTTCAGTTTTTGAAGCAAAATTACCTAAAGCCATCAATTCTTTAATCGTTAAATCTGTATCGAGATGGGATTGAATTACTGATAATATTTGGGGGACTTTTACTATCGTAGCGGGTTTAAGAGTTTGCTCAACTACAGAGCGCATCAGCATTTGCTGTCGTTGAATGCGGGAGATATCGCCGTAAGTATCATAGCGGAACCTTAAAAACTGCGTTGCCTTATCTCCATCTAGATGTTGTTTACCTTTTTTGAGATTGATGTAGAGATGTTGACTAAAATCTGTATACTTCATGTCTTTAGGCACATCAACCGTTACACCACCTAAAGCATCAATTAGCTTTTCAACCCCTTGAATATTCAATCTGACGTATTTATCAATCTTTACTCCATCTAACAAATTACTAACCGCTTCTGTTGCTAATGCTGGACCTCCATATTCATTGGCAATATTAATTTTTTCTACTCCGTGGTCATCCAAATTAACACGGGTATCACGAGGAATAGAAAGAATAGTTAGCTTCTCTGCATTAGGATCGAAGCGCAGCAAGAGCATTGTATCGCTAAGACCATGAAAGGAATTAACTAGAGCATGATAACCCAAATCTTCTTCTGGTTCCTCATCTAAATCAGAAGTAAGAACCTTAATTCCTAAAACTAGAATGTTAACTGGGCGAGATAACTCTGGTATCTGCAAAGAGTTTTTAGCGACAATTTCTTCTTGGTTAAAGACTGCTTTTTCTTCTGGGGTTAATTCTGCTTGTTGTAGAGGAGAAGAGTCGGAAAGAGTAACGGCTAGCAAAGCACCCGCAGCAGCTGAAATCAAGGATATCCCTGCCAAAGCAACGCCAATAAAGATCGAATTGCGACGATTTCTTTTATTTCGTTGATAACGAACTTTATGAACGTATTTCTTCCCAGAAGGGGTAGGTTGATAAACTTTTCTTGCTGACACAGGTGTCCTCACACTAGCTAAGTAGATATTATTACTAAGATTTCTCAGTATATACCCACACAATAAATTGGCTCAATTTTAACAGGATTAGCAGATTTTTGGTATTCAACTTGTTATGTAAAGCAAAATTTAACAAAAAGATAAAAAACTCATAAAGTCGATCTACGTAATTACCCAAAAGGTTATCAGCTAAAACAACTAGAGGAAATTTTCATCCTGATTCTAGCTTTTTAAAATTAAAATAACCTCAGACAAGAAAAAACTTTACAACTAAAAGTTTTAATTTTGCAGTTAACTACGCTCGATCTTATAATTCGCAAGCAATCGATACTCGCTACTGGGCAAAATCTCTACTGTATCTTTAGCTGCATTGACGGTTTCAACACAAATAAATTTTGTGTAATCTTCATCTGCCAAATCTGCCATTTTTGCGGATATTTTAGCCCAAGGATTCCACACTACCGCCGTTTTATTACCGTCAGAGGTAATTCTGATCCGACGACCAAAAGAGGCATCGTCAATGACTAGCTCTTTTGGTACATTAGTGTAAATGCGATCGACCTCTCCCGCGATAGTAACTACACCTCGTTGGCTTTTTTCCTGGTAATTTTCAACTTTATCTAAATACGTAGTATCCTCTAACCCTAGAACTTTTACCTGGTTGATATCGCCAATTTTAAAGTAAGTATGAAATGCTTGAGTAATAGAAAAAGCTTGTTCCCCAGTATTACTGGTGATTAATTCTAGAGTAAGTGTATCTCCTACTGAGATCTCCATAGTTAGATTAAATGCTTGAGACCAAATTTTTCTGGTCTCGGTAGTATCTACCAAGCCCAGCTTGACTTTAGTTGCTTTTTCTGAAGTTAATTCTGTTCCCAACACAGTCCAGAAACGATTACGGGCAAATCCATGACTAGAACGCCCTAAATCTTCTGGATCATCACCAAACCAGGGCCAACATAAGGGGATACCACCTCTGATCGCTTTTCCCTCTTGATAATAGGCTTTTTCACTAGTAAAGATCAGGTCTTCAGGCTCGTTAATAGGCTGAAAAGATAACACGTGACCACCATAAACAGAAATCAAAGCCCTTGCCATAGTGTTCTCGATTTCGATAAATGGAAAGCCACCTTTGCCCTCTACAAACTTGAGTTGACCTGTAATGCCATAATCGGAGTTTAACTGTTCAATACTCATTTAAAATCTATCTATGGTATTTGTGGTAGTCTATATCATTTTACTTATATTCAAACTGTGAACAATCAAGTTACTCAACCTTTTATCAAACTCGATCAGTTTCTCAAATGGCAAGGTATTGTCCAAACTGGTGGTGAGGCAAAATTGAGAATCAAAGATGGTGAGGTTTTGGTTAATGGAGAAGTAGAAACTAGACGAGGAAGGAAATTAATCGAAGGCGATCGCGTTAACGTAGAAGGGATAACTTACGAAGTAAAATTAAACTAATTTTGAGCCGAAAAATTCTCAATTAATCCAGAACAATTGCTTAAAAATCAACATCTACGACCTTTTATGACGATAAATAAAAATTCTGTTATACTGATTAACGGCAATTCTGTTGATCTTCTAGCTTTAAATGTATTTCTAGCTTAGGTTTACAACTGTTTCAAGATTAGCAATTTGCACCTAGGGTGCGTAGCTCAGGTGGATAGAGCAACTGCCTTCTAAGCAGTCGGTCACAGGTTCGAGTCCTGTCGCACCCGTAGAGTATCAAATCTGATTAGAAGATACTTCTTGTTTAAATCCTCAAAAAACAAGATATCCTAGCATAAGAAAATGTGAGCCAAAAAGTTGATTAAGCGGTGCTAGACCTCAAAATAATCAGAGAAAATCCAGATAAAGTGCAACAGTTGCTCGATCGTCGTGGTGTAGGAAAATACGATCTGCAACCTATTTTAGATTTAGACCAAAAACAAAGAGAAATAGAAACCAATCGCAGTCAATTGAGTGCGCGCAGCAATGAAATTGGTAAGCTAATTGGTCAAAAAATTAGAGGCGGTAGCGATCCCAAAGGTGAAGAGATTTCTGCTTTAAAAGAAGAAGGCAATGAACTTAAAACCAAGCTGGGAGAATTAGAACCCCAAGAGAAAGAGTTAAAAGCGCAAATAGAAAATCTGTTATTAGAATTACCCAACTTACCTCAAGAGTCTACTCCTATTGGCAAAAATGAAGAGGAAAATGTAGAAATACATCGTTGGGGAGAAGAATATTTGCCTAGTAATCCCAATATATTACCTCACTGGGAAATAGGCGAAAAACTAGGAATTTTAGAGTTTAGTCGAGCCGTAAAAGTAGCTCAAGCCCGCTTTGTTAATTTAGTTGGTGCTGGTGCTGCCCTGGAGAGAGCCTTAATTAATTTTATGCTCGATCGACAAATTGCTGCTGGTTATGTAGAAGTAATGCCACCGTTACTAATCAATACAGAATCTTTGACAGGTACAGGACAATTACCTAAATTCGCCGAAGAAAGTTTTAAATGTCAAGATGACGATCTTTGGTTAACTCCTACAGCAGAAGTTCCCGTGGTTAATCTCTATCGTAATGAAGTTATCGAGGCAGCCAAGTTACCAATTTATCACTGTGCTTATACCCCTTGTTTTCGCCGAGAAGCAGGCAGTTATGGTAAGGATACGCGGGGATTAATTAGACTACATCAGTTTAGCAAAGTAGAATTAGTCAAGCTGGTTCATCCCGATCGGTCTGAAACAGAACATCAATCTCTCCTCAAAAATGCAGAAGCTATCTTACAAGCTCTCCAATTACCCTATCGAGTGATTGAATTATGCACAGGGGATATCGGTTTTAGTGCTGCGAAAACCTATGATATAGAAGTATGGATTCCTTCTGCTAATACCTATCGAGAAATTTCTAGTTGTTCTAATACTTTTGATTTTCAGGCGCGACGGGCAGGAATTAGATTTAAGGAGGCTGGCAAAAAGGGAACTCAGTTTGTCCATGCTCTGAATGGTTCGGGTTTAGCTGTGGGTAGAACCATGGCAGCTATTTTAGAAAACTATCAACAAACAGATGGCAGAGTCAAAGTACCTGAAGTGTTACAACCTTATCTAAAAAAAGAAATAATTTAAAGTTGGAATTAAATAGAATCGCGAGAAGCCGATCGAGCTTTCCCGCGAAACACAAATAAACATTGAGACTTTTATTAAATCGGTAATTACTATACAGTAACAGGTTCTTTGGCTATTATTTTTTCGTAAGTCTCGCGCATTTTCAGTCCTACTAACACTTGGAATAAACCAGTTCCATTATTAGAACCAGGATAATCTTTGTGTTGAAGAAGTAACTCAGTCATCTCGCCATAGTGTTTAGTGGCAGTTTTGCTGAGATGGCTTTCGATGTAAATCATCTCTTCAAGATTGTCAAATTGACCATCTACTTCGAGGATGGATACCTCATGTCCATAGAAACTGTCTGGCCCATAGTACATCTTAATACCAGGATAAGCACAAGTTAGCTTACGACCGCAAGGTCTCCAATCAATAGTCGAACCTTCATCAAATAGATAGACAGGATCGAAGTCTTTTACTCCTTCTTTTTGAATTAAACGAACTCGCAGAAGACTACTTTCCTTATCATCAACTAATTGAGTAGGTAGTACTTGAATAACGACATCAGCAAATCCTCTTTGAGGCTCGATGTAAGCACTAAAGTCGGGTTTTCTAGCATTGATGGAAGCTAATACATCCTCATAGGTATGACCCCTTTCTGCCATATCCCGTTGAATCTTCCATTGGATTTTGACTTCATCGCTAATATCCAAGTAGACACTGAAATCTAATAGAGAGCGTACTCTTTCATCATATATTGGATGAAGACCCTCAATTACAATGACTCTGTTTGGTTCGATTCTTTCTGGGGGATCGATTTCGCCAGTTTCATGATTATAAATCGGCTTATCTATCGCTTTACCTTCTTTAAGAGCTTTAATTTGCTCGTACATCAGGTCAAAATTGTTTGCTTTGGGATTCAGAGCGGTAACTCCGGCTTTTTTTCTCCCTTTGCGATCGAGACTATGATAGTCATCTAAACAAATGACTGTCATAAATTCTGCCCCAAATAAATCGGTCAAACGACGCAAAAATGTTGACTTACCACATCCGGAGTCTCCTGCTACTCCGATTAGTACCACGCGATTTATATCAGTGGTCATAGTTGCCCTCTTTTACAAAACTTTATTTAACCCATGTAAGTATTAAACGAGTTTAAGTAAAGTCTTAATAGCAATTTCTTTATTACTCAAGTACGATTACGTTTTTCAGACTAATAAAGACTACTTGACTTTAAGAAAAGTACTGATTATTAAAACTTAATCTTAAACTGGTATTTAAGTATTTAATACTAACTACTAACATTGACAAATCTTATCAGATGCTGACCACCTCTACAAGATAGGATTTCAAAGGGGAGAGTTAAATCGAGTTCATCAAATTTTATTGTTACTTAAGAAAAACCAAAACTGCCTCAAAAGCTACAATCTTCTAGGTTTAAGTTAGATATGTTGAAAACGACGACTAGCCTGACTTCTTATTTTGCCCAATTCTCACTGATAATCCTTTCAAGATTCAAGTTACAAGAACCTCCCAATGATAGTCTAAATAATGCAGCGTAATTAGTCCCGATGAACAGCATTTTTATAAAGTCTAGAGAAACTTCCTTTAAAGGCAATTTTATTCTCTTAGGTACTGCTGCTCTTCTTTATGAGTTTAATTTATCGGTAAGCTGATTTTGTCAGGGAATCTTGACATAAAATTTGAATTAGCAGGAAAGGTTGAAATTATGTATAGATCAAACGCAGCATTAGCTGGCAATAACAATATAGAGTACAAAAACCGTTTGTTTTTATATGAAGTGGTTGGATTATCCCAAAATGGTAATAATAGTAATTTGAACTACTCGATTCGTAATAGTGGTAGCGTTTACATCACTGTACCCTACAACCGTATGAATCAAGAAATGCAAAGAATTAGCCGTTTGGGTGGTCGTATTGTTAGCATTACTGCTGTAAATAATGGCAATACTGTGGTAGAAGTCAACGGTAATAGTCAATCTGAACAAGACAAATCAAAACAACAAGATAAGAAATCAATGACTCAAGCGAAAGCTAAGAAAGAGAAAGTAAAAGTTCCTGTTAATATCTATCGTCCTAAGAATCCCTATGTCGGTAAATGTGTTGATATTTATGATCTAGTAGATGAAGGTGGAATTGGTACTTGTCGTCACATGACCTTCGATCTTTCTGAAGGAGATTTACACTATGTAGAAGGGCAAAGTATTGGTATTATCCCTCCTGGTACTGATGACAAAGGAAATGCCCATAAATTAAGACTATATTCGATCGCCTCTACCCGTCATGGAGACAATCTAGATGATAAAACTGTGTCTTTGTGCGTGCGTAAATTAGAGTATAAACATCCAGAAACTGGAGAATTAGTTGAAGGGGTTTGTTCTAGCTATTTATGTAACCTCAAACCAGGAGATGATGTAGCTATTACTGGTCCTGTGGGTAAAGAAATGCTGTTACCAGATGACGAAGATGCCAATATAATTATGATGGCAACAGGAACTGGTATTGCTCCTTTCCGTGCTTATCTCTGGCGGATGTTTTTAGAAGGCGAGCTCAACCCAGACTATAACTTTAAAGGATTTGCTTGGCTATTCTTTGGTATTCCTACTACTCCTAATATTCTTTACCAAGAACAATTAGAACAGATGCAGGAAAAATATCCTGACAACTTCCGTTTAACTTATTCTATCAGTAGGGAACAGAAAAATTCTGAAGGCGGAAGGATGTATATCCAGCATAGAATCGCCGAATATGCGGATGAGCTTTGGGAACTAGTCCAAGATCCTAAGACTCATACTTATATATGTGGTCTGAAAGGTATGGAAGGTGGTATTGACGATGCCATGAGTCAAGCAGCAGGAAAACATGGTGTTGATTGGATTCAGTATCGCAAAGATATGAAGAAAGCTCATCGTTGGCACGTTGAAACCTACTAAGTTTAAACCTTATCAATTCTCAACATAAAAATTTAAGATAGTACGTCTACTCCATCAAAAGTAGGCGTTTTTTTCTTGGATTAACTCAATCTAGCTAACCCAAAAGGCATTGCTTGCGTTAAAGATGAGAATTACGTTAAATTTAATTAAGCAATAGTAACTTAAACTCAAGTATACTTGACAAAACAGCTTGATTTGGCTAGCAAATAAGCAAATAGAAAATAGAAAAAGGATTATATACTCTTATACAATTACAAACCTATGAATAAACTTTCTTGGCGAATTGTGATTTTATGGACCTTGCCACTACTAATAGTGGGTTTTTTCCTCTGGCAAGGAACATTGTCCCCTAGTACTGGCAGCTTGGGTGGTAATACAGCCAGCACTCGCATGACTTATGGTCGCTTTTTGGAATACCTCAATGCTGGCAAAGTTACTAGCGTTGAGCTTTATGAGAATGGTAGAACAGCGATAGTTCAGGCGATCGATCCTGAAATAGACGAGCGGATGCAAAAATTACGGGTAGATTTACCGGCTAATTCTCCCGATTTAATTACTAAGCTCAGAGAATCAGATGTTAGCTTTGACTATCACCCTACTACCAATGATGGCGCACTTTGGGGATTACTCGGTAATTTAGTCTTTCCTATTTTACTGATTGCTTCTTTGTTTTTCCTCTTCCGTCGCTCCAGCAACATGCCTGGTGGTCCTGGTCAAGCCATGAATTTTGGTAAATCCCGCGCTCGTTTTCAAATGGAAGCGAAAACTGGGGTTATGTTTGACGATGTAGCAGGGATTGATGAAGCGAAAGAAGAACTAGAAGAAGTTGTTACTTTCCTCAAACAGCCAGAAAAATTTACTGCCGTGGGTGCGCGTATTCCTAAAGGTGTTTTACTAATTGGCCCTCCAGGAACAGGTAAAACTCTCTTGGCCAAAGCGATTGCGGGTGAAGCTGGTGTACCTTTCTTCAGTATTTCTGGTTCAGAATTTGTCGAAATGTTTGTTGGGGTTGGTGCTTCCCGTGTTCGTGACTTATTTAAGAAAGCCAAAGAAAATGCTCCCTGTCTAATCTTTATTGATGAGATTGACGCAGTGGGTCGTCAGAGGGGTGCAGGTATTGGTGGTGGTAACGACGAGAGAGAACAAACTCTCAACCAGTTACTCACCGAAATGGATGGTTTTGAAGGCAATACAGGCATTATTATTATTGCTGCTACTAACCGTCCCGATGTCTTAGACTCCGCTTTAATGCGTCCTGGTCGTTTTGATCGTCAAGTAATGGTGGACAATCCAGATGTTAAAGGTCGTCTGGAAATTTTAGAAGTTCACGCTCGTAATAAGAAAATAGCAGCAAAAGTTTCTCTAGAAGCGATCGCTCGTCGTACTCCTGGTTTTTCTGGTGCAGATTTAGCCAACCTTCTCAATGAAGCAGCTATTTTAACTGCCAGAAGAAGAAAAGAAGCAATTACGATGTCTGAAATTGACGATGCAGTCGATCGAGTGGTTGCTGGTATGGAAGGTACTCCTTTAGTAGATGGAAAGAGTAAGCGTTTGATTGCTTATCACGAAGTTGGTCATGCTATTGTGGGTACTCTAGTCAAAGACCATGACCCAGTCCAAAAAGTAACCCTTATTCCTCGTGGACAAGCGCAAGGTTTAACTTGGTTTACTCCTAATGAAGAACAAGGTCTAATTACCAGAGCTCAGTTAATTGCTCGCATCGCTGGCGCAATGGGAGGTCGTGCTGCAGAAGAGGAAATCTTTGGTTACGACGAAGTAACTACTGGTGCTGGCGGTGACTTACAACAAGTAAGTGACATGGCAAGACAAATGGTTACTCGTTTTGGTATGAGCGATCTTGGTCCTGTTTCTCTAGAAGGACAAGGGGGCGAAGTATTTTTGGGTGCTGGTTTGATGTCCCGCGCTGAATACTCAGAAGAAATTGCCTCTCGCATTGATGACCAAGTTCGTCAAATTGCCGAACACGGTCATAATTTAGCCAGAAAGATTATTAAGGAAAACCGTGAATTGATCGATCGTCTAGTCGATCTGCTAATCGAAAGAGAAACTATTGATGGGGAAGAATTCCGTCAAATTGTAGCTGAATACACTGAAGTGCCTGAAAAAGAGCAGTTCATACCACAGCTATAAAATTTAGCCCATATTTTAAATATTTTTGAGGGACGGCGAGCGTCCCTTTTTTTATTTCTTTTAATAAAAGTATAGAATGTATAACGCAATAACTTAGGAACTTCAGAACAAAATGATTCTTAACCAAGATGTATTATTTATTCATGTTCCCAAGACTGGGGGAATGGCTATTACCACTAAACTTTTAGAAATATTGCCAAGACCCGTCTATTATGCTGTTCCCAAAGGTCATGAGGGAAATATAGAAGATCCTAATATTATTGTTAGTATTGGGGATCGCCATGGAAATTTGCAAGAAGCAAAGAAATGGGTTGAGAGTTTAGGGATGAGTTTAGATAGCTTTAAAAAGATTTTAGTCGCTATCCGTAACCCTTATGATATGGAGGTTTCTCGTTACTTCTACCTGCGATTAGGACATCCGTGGGATAAGGGGCAGGCACAGAAAATTGCTCTGGAGGGAGACTTTGAAAAATTTGCTGTGGAAAGCCTTTATTTTGGACGTAAACAATCAGAGGTATATAAGTATTTTGTACTTAATCAAAAAACACCACCAAATATAGATGTTCTTCGTTTTGAAAATTTACAGGAAGACTTAAAAAGTGCCATGCTGGAATTGGGTATTGATTTCGGTGCGCCCTTGCCTATAGTGAACAAAACTAAACATGGTCACTATAGAGAATATTTAACCCCAAAGGCAGAGGAAGCGATATATAAGCGTTATAAGTGGGTATTTGATCATGGCTTTTATGAGCGGGAATAAATCGTTTAACACTTTTTAAATCTAGGTAATTACGATTAGTCTTGATTTGATCTTAGCGATCGCTGTAGCTCTAGTTAATGGATTTGCCAGACAATTGCCGACTTTTTCGCTCGTTCCTCGGTTTCGATGAACATCTTTTACAGGTGGAGTATATCTTAGTTACCTATTTCTAGAAATAAAGATTACTCTATTTATCTTGCGAGTGGGAAGATCCCCGCGTCCCGCGACGGGATGAGAACAAGCGCGATAGGTTATTGAACTCAGGTTGACAGTTTTGAATTGAAATCTTCATATACTAAGAACCTTGGGCGTTGTATAATACTTTAAGCGGTAAAGCGCAATTAAAAATCACAGGGATTAGCTTCCTCAACTTTAATCGTCGGGACAAATATCGCCCTGGAAATTGTAATGGTGAGTTAGCGTGGTCTTGGGGGTTTCCCCCATGAGCGACTAACGAACCCGAAGGGTGACGCGATTAGTAGGTTCGAGCTTGAAAGCATAGCCAAAAAAGTTAAAGAGAATTTAGCTCCGTTTGCGGTCGGTGCGCCCGTTAACGTTAAGTGCGACCCGTTTCAGTACAACTACAAGTAATTATATACTTTAGGAAAGCTGAGAATATTTTCTGAACCTTGAAAATATAATAACTCTTGATTCATGTAGGTTCAATTCCTACCGACGAATGAGACGTTTGAATCCCTCGACTACTTGCTTAGGAATAACATCACCTTGGTGAGAAGCTAGTCGAAAAGCGGATAGCTGGTAGCCATCATAACTGGTAACTCTGCAAGGGA
>JASJDI010000077.1 GCA_030065155.1 Xenococcaceae cyanobacterium MO_188.B29 | reverse complement strand
TATAGCACTACGCAAATACATTAGGACAATTCTTGAAAGCAGCATCTACACAATCTCTTACACACTCAAATTCTTTTAGCCTTTGTTTCATCCAAGTTTTTAAAACAGACCACCAATTTTCAATCTTATTTAAATCTGGGGAATAAGCTGGCAAATACCAGAGTTCACATCCCGCTTCTTCAACAATTGCTCTAATAGTTTCTCCTTTATGAAAAGAGGCATTATCTAGAATAATAATATCTCCTGGATTTAATTTGGGAATTAACATTTCTGCCAACCAAGTTTCAAATAAATCTCGATTACAAGAGCCTTCAAATGTTAATGGAGCAAAGACTTTTCCTGACTTTAAAGCACTAATCCAACTAGTTCTTTCCCTTTTCTTTCCGCACTTTAAAGCGTAGCATCTTTCTCCTCTAGGACTATAACCATAGGGATAGTCTTCACGATTATCAAATCCCGCTTCATCTAGATAAACTCTCTTATTCTCTGCTATTGTTTCCAGTTGTTGACTAAATTCTGCTCGTTCTGCTTCATTCCTTTCTTGATAACCGTAAGTTTTTTTTTCTAGTAATCCCTAGCTTTTGACAAAAATAACTCACATTTTGTTGAGTTAAATTCTCTCCCCATAACTCTGCCATTTGTTTTTGAGTTTTATCGCTATTTTCTCGAACAAATTTTCTAAATTTATCTTCATCTTTAATTTTCGCTCGCCTCCCTTTATTAGGATTAGCGAGCGCTTGACATTCTCCTGTTTCTTTTTCTCTTGTTAGCCATAAATCTAAAGTGTTTCGACTAATTTTGAGGAAACGACATACATCAGTTTTTCTTTCCCCTCTTTTTATCGCTTCAATCGCTTTTGAGCGGAGATCATAACTATAGGGAGCAGGCATCTTCTTTTCTTTAGCACAGAGATATTTTTTCTATTATATAAATGTCCTAACTTATTTGCGTAGTGCTATATTATTATAAAAGTAATTTTCTCAAAGACTTAAACAGAGAATTGAATAAAATAAAAAATTTATTTTTTTATCTTCATCTTTGCTGTAATATGATCTCGTAAAAAAACCAAAATCTATTTAAATTAAAATTATACTTAAGTAAGTTTAATTATTATTGACATTATTTTAAGTATAAATAACCATTCAAAAACTCAAAGTTATCAAAATTAACTTGCAGTTTTGTTGGATTCAAGTAACTTAATATTATTTAGTGGTTTAATTTCTCTTGGACGAACAAATAAAGAAATACTTACAACACATAGAAGAGAAAGTACAAGACTTAACTGCATCTCTTCACCAAATCGAGTCTCAATTAACCAAAGAAATCAATCAGCATAAACAAGCTCAAATTGCATTCCAAAAAGTGAAACAGGAACTGCAACTTTTAGCTACTATAGATAGCCTAACGCAAATTCCTAATCGTCGCTGTTTCGATCAATATCTCAATCAAGAGTGGATCAGATTGACGAGAGAAAAAGTTTCTCTATCTCTGTTACTTTGTGATGTAGATTTTTTCAAAGGTTATAACGATGTCTATGGTCATCAAGCTGGAGATAAGTGCTTGCAAATGGTGGCTCAAACTTTTAAACAAGTGGCTCAACGACCAGCCGATCTAGTAGCTCGTTATGGTGGTGATGAGTTTACTGTTATCTTACCCAATACTGATTTAAATGGGGCAATTAAAATTGCCGAAAAATTGTTAACTGAAGTTGCTAAACTGCAACTTCCTCATGCTAGCTCTGATATTAGTCAAATAGTGACTATTAGTATCGGCATCGCGAGTCAGATTCCGACTCGTGAACAATCACCAGAAGCTTTTGTTAGCAAAGCAGATCGAGCTTTATATCAAGCTAAAGCAGAAGGAAAAAATAGATTTTTTGTTAGTTCTTAACTTATAGCAGTTAAATTCAATGAAGGCTAGATAGTTTTTTCCATAAATACTTGACAAGGACTGGAATTGTATCGGGGAATCGAGTAAAAATCCAGACTTTTATAAAATGAGATCGCCTGTTTTTGTTTCTCGGCATCAGCTAAATCTAATCTAATTTTTTTATAACCTTTTTCTTGAGCAAAATCTAAAAGTTGTTCTGATATCTTTTTACCCCAACCTTGACCACGATAAGCTTTAAGTATCCACATTCTTTTTAGTTCACAAATATTATTCTGTAGATAACGAATTGCTCCACTGCCAACAACATTTTGGCGATCGAGTAAAACTAAAAAAATCCCTTTATTATGCAAATAATGTTCTTGAATATTATCGATATCGGCAAAATCATCGTGACTCAAAATTCTTGCTCGATCGACCTGAAATACTTCCTGACAAACCGTTAAAATAAGCTCTTTAACTTCTTCTATTTGCTAATATTTTATTGGTTTTATTTCTAGCATTTATCTTTTAAATACTAACTATTTTTAAATAATATGAAATATTTAAATGTTTACGACAAATAAAACCCTATAAGGGCGAACCGCCCTTCGGGTTCGACACTTTTCTCAAGTCGGGAAACCCCTAAAGGGTTCGTTAGTTGCTTTAAGTCGGTGAAACCGCCCACCGCACTAACTCACCGCCCAACGAAAGTGTCTCACCGTTCGCCCCTACACAATAAATGTGTTGCATTCTTTTTCGTATTTCATATAATAATAACTTTCTCCCCTCCTGAATTCTAACTCCTGAACTCCTGAACTCCTGAACTCCTAAGAATCGACATCAATATTAACCCTTACCTGCATATTAGTAAGACTAGCTACTTTATCATTATCTTCTGGATTAACACGAATTTTAACTTCAACAACGCGAGTATTTTTATCCGTAGTAGGATTAGACGAACCTTGAGACAGAGTGCGAGTACCTACTTGTAAACCAATATGTTCTACTGTCCCTTTAATTTCGTCAGCAAAACCTCCATATTCACTCTTAATTGTTGCTAGTTGTCCCAAGCGAATTTTGTTAACTTGTGTTTCATAAACTTCTGCTAAGACATACATTTGTTTGGTGTGTCCTAGTTCGACAATTCCCTGTTGAGTATTTACTTGTTCTCCTACACGGGTATTAATTCGCAAAATTTGACCAGGGACAGGAACTTTAACTTTAGTATCTTCTAAATCGGCTTCCCTTTGTTCTACAGCTACTAATGCTCTTTCTAATTCTGCTTGTGCTACCCGTATATCTACTGGACGAACTTCTTGTAATTCGGCTAAATTTTCTTTTTCGTGGCTGATTTCTTGTTCTAGGGTTTGAATTGTATTGTTTAACTGAGCTTCTCTTTCTAGGAGTACTGCTTGCATCATATCAAGCTGCTCTTTAGCTAAATCCAATTCTTGTTTACTTACCGCTCCTTGTTGTTGTAAACTTTGATTGCGCTGATAAGTAAGTTGAGCTTGTTTTAGTTGTGCCTTGACACTAGCGATCGCAGCTTTTCTTTCTAGACTTTGATTGCGTAATTGTGCTTCTAAGCGATTAATTTTGGCTTTTTGCGCTCCTATCTCTGCTTTTTTTGCATCTCCTGCTTTAATTTGTTCTAATTTAGCGCGATAAAACTTTACCGCTTTTTGGGCTTCTTTCAAATCTCGCTCTCTGCGATCGATTCCCTGTAAAATAGCAATTACCTGATTAGCCTCAACCCAATCTCCTTCCTTAACTAGAATTTGGTTAACCCTACTGTCTTCTGCATTAGCAACAGAAAGCTTGATTACTTCTCCTTGGGGAATGATGCGACCTAAAGCAACAACACTTTTATTGGGGATTATTTTAGGTTGATTTTCAGCAGAAGAAACTTTTGTTTGTGCTTGAGAAAAATAGGTACAACTCGAACAAATATTTAGGGGAATAATAGTAACTATAAGTAAGAAATAATAAGAGAATCGATCGGCTAACCGAAAATCTATTTTTCTCATAATTTAAGAGATGTAATTTGGGTTTTAATTATGCTAACAAAATAAATCAAGAGATAAATTCTGGATCAATAATGAAATTAAATTACTCTAAATTAAGTCGTGTAATATCTCATGCACTACGTCATAAATCTGAAGCTTATAATCTAGATCTAGATGAGGAAGGTTGGGTATCAATTGAATCTTTATTAAATTAATTAATTCTGGTAATTTCTGTCACAACTTGCAAAAATTTTGGCAAAACGGGAGAAACTTTTTCTTTTTTCCAAGCTGCAACCAATTCCAATTCGGGTGTTGTTACATCAAGTTTGCGATATACTACACCAGGGCGATTAATATTTTGGAGACTCTCTGAGACCAAACTAACGCCAATTCCTGCTGCAACCAAACCAATCATCGTCGGTTGTGGGGTTACTTCCTGGACTATTTTGGGAGCGAAACCAGCTTGCTGACACATTAATAGAATTCGATTGTAAAGCGATAGTCCTTCATGTCGGGGAAATAAGATAAAAGATTGGTTTGATAATTTACTTATGGGTACTTTAGTAAAAGTAGTTAAAGGATGGTCTTCTGGCAATGCCAAAACCATCTTTTCAGTCATAATTGAGATAAATTCAAACTCACCGTCTACGGGTGGATGCAAGAAGCCAACTTCAATATTTCCCGAATTTAAAGCTTCTACTTGTTCGTTGGTGCAAATTTCTTTCAGAACTAACTCAACTTGAGGATAGCGATCGCGAAATGTGCGAATAATTTTCGGTAATAGAGTATAAAGTGCTGGCCCTGTATAACCAATCATAAGACTTCCCAGTTCCCCGCGATCGGCTTTTTGGACTGCGTCAACGGCTTTTTCGACTCTTTCTAAAATCTGTTTGGCTTCTTTAAAAAATATTTTTCCAGGTTCTGTAAGCTCTACGGTGCGTTTGGTACGAAAAAATAACTTTACCCCTAATTCTTGCTCTAAACGGCGAATTTGGTCGCTAATTACAGGTTGCGTAATCTGAACTTTTTCAGCAGCACGACCAAAGTGTAATTCTTCTGCTACGGCAACAAAATATTTCAGATGTCGAAGTTCCATTGATGGTTTTATTAATAGCTTAAAACTATTAATTGTTCTGTATAAATCTATTGGACATTATAATTAGCCACGTTTTATCTTGAGAAAAGCTAAAGATAACAGAGAGGTATTCATGGGACGCAAAATATTGCTTGCTATAAGAAGTATGATAATTGCATCTCTAATTATTGTATTCAGTGTCGTAGTAACTACAGGAGAGCCTGTTACTAATCACGAGATAACAACAAATGCAAGTCAGGATTTGCGATCGCTCTCCACCAGATTCGATCGTCCAGAAAGCTTACAAGGTTGGCAAGAATTACAGGTAGATGGTTGGATGCGAAAGTGGGAAACCCCTACAGTAAAAAATGGTAGTTTAGTTCTGCAACCTAAATCATCAGGCTGGTTTGAAGATAACCAGGCGGGACATCTTTACCGTCAAGTCACGGGAGATTTTATTGTTACTACCCGCATCCGAGTTGAGGGAACACAGAAATCTATGCCACAGAGGTCTTTCTCTCTAGCAGGATTGTTAATTCGAGAACCCCGAACATTTACTAAGGAAAGTTGGACACCGAACAATGAAAACTGGTTATTTTTTAGTATCGGTACTGCTTTTCCTGCGGGTAGTTCGCAGTTTGAAATGAAGTCTACTTCCAATAGTCTTTCCACCTTGAAGATTGCTGATGCTCCTGAGGGATGGATGCGATTAAGGGTTGCTCGTTCTGGCGAACTGTTTACCCTACTGTATCAAGAAGAAAATTCTGATCAATGGCAAGTTTTAGAGCAGTTTATTCGCCCAGATCTGCCTGAAACTCTCAATGTGGGTCTAACCGCTTATGCAGATTGGGATTCAGTAGCTCCCGATTATCCAAACTATCAAAAATATAATGAGAATGGTGCATCGACCCAAAATGCTGACCTTGTTGCTTACGTTGAGTCGATCGATTTTCGTCGTCCGATGACACCACGTTTTCCTTTGGCAACTCTAGACCCCAGAGTATCTTTCGATCCACAGCTTTCCGAAGCACGAATGAAGGATTTGATGGCAGATTAATATCAATTTTCGCCCACTATTAAAAATCAATATTAAATAGCAAAAAAAACCATGAATTGCCAAAAATGGTCATTTAGGATGGCTTTGCTGTTATTTTCTGTAGCAATAAGTCTGGGATTATCTCGTCTGGTTGCTTCTGAGTCCTTGGAGTTTCCTAGTAACTATGAACAAGACTTTGTTCATTATGCCTCAGTTACCTGTCCTAATAGTCGCATTGTGCGTCAAATGTATGCTAATCCTATTGCAATGAACGCAGCAAGAGAAAATAACCCACTACCAAATGGTTCGGTTATTGTCATGGAGACTCATTCAGCTGTAGCTGATGCAAATGGTCGACTAACACCAAGTCATTTGAACAATGTCTTTATTCGGGAAAAGCAGTCAGGTTTTGGTCAAGAACATTCAGAAAATCTGCGGAATGGGAATTGGAAATATGCTTGGTTCAGTCCTACGGGAAATTTGGTATCTAACCGTGAATCATCCTGTTTGAGTTGTCATACCAGAGTTAGCGATCGAGATTATGTCTTTACTTTGCCCGATTTAGTAACAGCAGCACAGACAAACCAATTGCAATCTAGACCTACTAAATTTGGCTTATCTGTTTGTAATTAATTGTAATTAATATTTGCTATGAACATAAAACAATGGTTGATTGCTTCTATAGCCTTAACAGGAATTGCTTTACCCGTATTTGCTCAAAATCGTACTGCACCAATGAACTTTGCAGGGCGTTATTTAGTTTCGGTTTCCGATGCAGATATGGTGGCATCGGCTTATATTGATGGTAATTTAGGAACGAGGGAAGGAGAAGATGTAATTAGCCTGATTCCCGTGGGTAAACACGTCAGTCAATTAGAAGCTTTTGAAGCACCTGCTAGTAACTCGGTTGCTGGGCCTCCTGTAGTAGTCGCCGTTACTCCAGACGGTCGTTATGCGATGGTGGTGGAAACTTGGACACAAAGACCAGAAGGAGCAGCCGAAAATCAGACTTTTGCAGATTTAGAACATGGAAACCGTATTTTAGTTTTCGATCTTCAAGACCCTACCTCACCTAGTCTAGTTCAAGAAAGCGCGATCGCAGAACGCCCTACTGCTGTTAGTATTAATTTTGATGGTTCTTTGGTAGCTGTTTCCTTTCATCCTAGTGGTGCGGGTACAGAAACTCCTCTAGCTTTAATTCCTTTTAGTAACGGGCAATTGGGCGAACCTGTGTATCCTGAAGTAATTACCATACCCCAGGGAGATGAATTAATTCACGCGGAATGGCATCCCACAGAAAATGTCTTAGCTTTGGTTAACGAAACTTCCGCAGAAGTATCTTTTGCCAGATTAACGGGCAATTTAACCTTAGAACCTTGGGGGAATACAGTACAAATTGAAAAAGCCCCGTATATGGGTCGTTTTACTCCCGATGGTCGTCATTTAATTGTTAATAATTTGTATTGGGGTGCAGATGTAGAAGGAAGATGGACGGAAGCACCGAAAGGAAGCATTAATAGTATTCGCTGAGAAGCAGGAACACAGGAAGATGGTACACCCCGTCATGCTTTGATATCAAGAGCGCAAACTGGTGTAAGTCCCGAAGGTTTGGCTATTAGTCCCAATGGTCGTTATGTGGTAACAACTAATTTAGAACGTAGCTATCTACCCTACGACGACGATCGCATTACTTGGTATTCTTCTCTTACTCTAGCCACTCTAGACCCCGAAACAGGGCAATTAAACCATATCGCTGATTATCCTTTTGATGGTATTTTACCTGAAGCAGCAGCTTTTGATGCTTCTAGTCAGTATTTGGCAGTAGTAAATTACGACCATTTTGATGATTCTATTGAAGGAGGAAGTATTGATTTTTGGCGCATTGGTGCAGACCCTTTAAATCCTCAACCTCAGTTAATTAAAACTAATTATTCCGTTCCTGTAACGCGAGGAGTTCACTCAATGGTTTTAGTTGAGTAGAATTCAATTTTAGTTTTTCAACGCTTAAACGAGTGTCAAAATCCAAAATCTTGACTAGAAGAAGCACTTAAAACATCAGTAGAAAGGTTGAATAATGTTTTTAGAGCGATCGATTGAGCTATAGGCATTTGTCCATAAGTAAATAACCAAGGTAACTCTGAAGAAATTTGAGAGAAAAACCAATCTAAAACATAGGGACTACCATAAATAATTAACCCTTGAATTTGATTAGTTGCTATTAGTTGTTGATAAATCTTTTGTGTTTGGGGTGTAAAACCAGCACTTCCCCGAAAAGGATTTCCCCGAATGAATACTTGCAATAAAGTATTTCTGGTATCTAACTGTACACCCTCTAGAGTATTACGATCGACTATTTGTAACTGATAACCTAATTTTTTGGGTATAGCTACTGCTGGGGTATGGATATCAAGAAAATTACAATTGAGAATATCATCAATCACAATTAAGTTACGTCCAGAGCGATCTGGTGGCGGTTGAAGAGGAATATTTCCCCCTACTTGGAGAGAATTATGCAGAATTGATTCAGTAGTTTTGGTTGCTTCTGGAGAAATAAGCTCAAATAGAGAATTGGGAGGAGAAAAAACTACTTTTTCCTTTGCCTGCCAAATTCTAGCCAGAGATCGATCGATTCTTGTTTCCTTAATCCGTCCCGATTGTACTGCTCGATCGATAGATTCGATCGCGGTAACAGGATCCCTAGGCATCAACAGAATATCTACTCCTGCTTCTATTGCCATAACTGCTATTTCCTCTGGAGTAGCATATTTAGTCATACCACCCATAATTAAAGCATCGGTGACAATTATGCCCTCAAATCCTAATTGTTGCCGTAGTTTACCAGTCAGAATTGCAGAAGAAAGAGTAACAGGATATTCCCTATCCCAAGCTTGAATCAATAAATGCGCTGTCATGACGCTATCTACCCCTTGAGAAATCGCTGCTACAAAAGAGGGTAATTCTATTTGAGTCAACCGTTCATCAGCATGAAGTAATGTAGGTAAATCTAGATGAGAATCTACTGTGGTATCTCCATGTCCAGGAAAATGTTTGGCTGTAGTTAAAACTGGATATGGTTTTGCACCTTTAATAAAAGCAGTAGTAAGATCGCTAACTATTGCTGGTGTATCTCCAAATGCCCGAATATTAATCACAGGATTAGCTGGATTATTATTAACATCGACTACAGGGGCAAGTAGCCAGTTAATCCCCACAGTTAAAGCTTCCTTAGCGGTGATTTCCCCCATTTTAAGCGCATATTCCTGGGCTAAAGTCGGATTTTGGGCTGCTATTGCCGATAATGCCATAGGTGGGGGTAGCCAACTAGCACCACTAAATCTTTGTCCTACTCCTTCTTCAATATCCGCAGCAATTAGTAGAGGAGTTGTTGCCCAAGATTGCAACTGCTGCGATCGCATTAATAATTCAGCCGAACTACCACCTAAAAGGATAACCCCACCCAAATTTAACTTTTGTAGCCATTGCTGCAATTGTCGATTGGGGACTTCCCACTCAGGATAGCGAATTTGCGCATCAAACAAATGACCAGAAGCGCGGACTACGATCATCTGTCCAATTTTTTCTTGAAGAGAGAGACTCTGCCAATTAGGTAACAATTTGGTCACGGGTATTAATAATTATATGCAAGAGCAGTTCGCGAACTGCCCCTACGGTTGATCAAATTTCAGAGACTGTTTCTTGTTCTTGGCGGTCTCGACTGATTTCATTGAGTAAGTTTAACATTCGATCGCCTCTTTCTAGAGAAGTATCCTCTTCAAAGATGATTTCTGGAGTACGACGCAATCTAATACGATTACCTAATTCTCTACGAACAAAGGCAGTAGAAGCTTTTAACCCTTCCATTGTCTCTATTTTGGCTTCTTTTGTCCCATAAATACTGACGAAAATTTTAGCGTGTTGCAGATCGCCAGATAAATCGATATCTGTAATACTAACCATTCCCGCACCCACTCGATCGTCTTTAATACCGTTTAACAACATCTGACTAACTTCTCGCTTGATCAATGAAGATACGCGAGAAACACGACGACTATTAGCCATAATCTTTGCCCTCCCCTCAATTTCTAATTAACACTTTAACCTAACTAGCACCAACGCCTCAGAAAAGATTTTTGTGACTAATAACCTAAAAATAGTTCACTAAGTTATCTATCTAGCTAGAGATAGAAATTAATATGCTCCCATTGAAAGATGTTTTCTAAAACGATTTTGCTTAAGTTAAAAATAGTAATTTAACAAAAGTTAATATAGCCCGATATCAAAATCATCGGCAGAATTCTTACCGAAGAATGTTTAAAACCATTTAAAACTAATAACTATTAAATGTTTGCTCTAACTCAAAATACCTCTCGCCAAAAGGAAATTGCCGAAGTAGTTTTTCGTAATGGTTGGGACTATATGCGAGGTTTGATAATTGGCGGGAAGCCAGATGAACCTCGGCTGCCTTCTCCTACAGTTTTACGCAATATTCTGATCGAACTAGGACCTGTCTACGTCAAACTCGGTCAATTACTCTCTACTCGTCCCGATCTTTTACCAGGAAAATATGTAGATGCGTTAACAGATTTACAAGCAAGAGTCCCTCCTGTAGCTTGGCTTGAGGTAGAAAATCTGATTAGGCAAGAATTAGGCAAACCTATAGAGGAAGTATTTAGCAGTATTGAACAGCAAGCTATAGCAGCAGGTTCGATCGGTCAAGTACATCGTGCTACGCTTAGAAATGGGCAAATTGTTGCTCTCAAAGTACAACGTCCAGGTATAGATATAGTTGTCGAGCAAGATATTTCTCTGATTAAAAACTTAGCAGAGTTGGTTTCGTTAACCGATTTCGGCAAAGATTTTGATATCGTTGCTTTAGCTGAAGAATTTACCAACGCATTAAGAGCAGAATTAGATTTTACGTCCGAAGGTAGATATACAGAACAATTAAAGCGTAATCTGAATAATAGTAGTTGGTTTGATCCGCAAAAAATAGTAATCCCTCAAGTTTACTGGAATATAACTACTGCCAAAATCCTGACCATCGAATGGTTAGATGGTACACCTATTTTAGAAGCAGAATTACCAGTTGAAAAACAAGATAAGCAAAGAAGAGAGATAACAACTCTTCTATTTAGAGCTTTCTTTCAACAGATCTATGTAGATGGTTTTTTCCATGCCGATCCTCATCCTGGTAATATTTTCTACCTCGAAGACGGCAGACTTGCCCTGCTAGACTGTGGCATGGTAGGTAGATTAGACCCTCGTACTCAACAAATTTTAACCGAGATGTTGCTAGCCGTGGTCGATCTCGATGCCCAAAGATGTAGTCAACTAACTTTAGAATTAGCAGAATCGGGTCAACCTGTTAGTTTAGACCGTCTTACTAGTGACTACGACAGAATGTTGCGTAAATACTTCAATTTGAGTATCTCAGAGATTAATTTTAGTGAAGTATTTTATGAAGTATTGCAAGTATCCCGCGATAACAAAATTCGTCTTCCCAGCAATATGGGTTTATATGCTAAAACCCTGGCTAATTTGGAAGGGGTAGCCCGTGGATTCGATCCAGAAATTAACCTCCTCAATCAAATCAAACCCCTAATGAGCGATCTATTTCGCCGTCAACTTTTTGGCGATCGCCCTGTAGAAACTTTACTCCGTACTGCTTTAGATATCAAGAGCTTATATTTGCGTTCTCCTCGTCAAGTAGAATTATTTCTCGATCGAGTCACTTCAGAAACTCTTAAATGGAATATAACAATCCGAGACTTTGACTTAATGCGGATTAGTTTAGATGATTCGGCTAATCGATTGTCTTTTAGTATCATAGTCGGCTCATTGATTATTGGTGCAGCAATTATTTCCACTAGTGCTTCGACAAATCAACTATCTATTCTGAGCAATATTCTCTTTGCTGCTGCTAGCTTACTCGGACTGTGGCTAGTTATCAGTATTTTAGGCTCTGGAAGACTTCGGCAATAAACTCGGTAGCAAGAAAATGAATAATCAACAATTAACAATTAAGCCAAAAAAGACTCTATGGGGCAAAGCGATCGCCATAATTGCTTTAATTAATTTAGTATTGGTACTGTTTAATCTTAGCTACCTGCCGTTTAGAGATATCTATCTACGCTACACTCCTGTCTTAGTTCATCTCTACGATCCAGTGAAGGGAGTAGAACCTCACCCTGATACGGAAATCTATCTAGATACCGTACAACAACTAAAACAGCAATTGCCTCAAGTAGGATTAACAAATCCATCTACCCAACAGTTATTGGATTCTTTACAAGCGCAAAGTATTGCCTTAGTAGAAGAAAATCCCTTTTTAGCTGCTAATAAGTTGGGTACTTTTGCTAAGTTAAAACGGAGGATGCAATATCGCTTCCAAACTCGATCGGTAACAGAAGCATTTACCCAATTTTGGAGTGAAGAGTATTTAAATCGAGTTCAACCGACAACAGCCTTAGACTTTTTTGCAGACAAGATTGAACCCTTACTAAAAACTAATTATTATCGTGCCATTGATGAAAATGGTTTGTATGTAGATAATTTTTGGCTCATTGATATCTTCTTTGTCGTCTTTTTTGCCGTGGAATATTTAGGTCGTACTTTTTGGGTAGCCAGAAACAGAGACGATCTTAATTGGTGGGATGCCATGTTGCGCTGTTGGTACGACGCATTAATGTTAATTCCGATATGGCGTTGGTTGCGTATTCTACCTGTAACTGTGCGTATTCACAAATCAGGTTTGTTTGATATGGAAAAAATCTTAGCTCAAATTACCCACGAACCTGCTGCCTATCTATCTCAACGTGCTTCGCTCTTCTTAATTACTCAACTACTCAATCAAAGTCAGGAAGCATTGGACAATGGTGCTTTAGCCCAAATTTTATCCCCATCTTCCTCAGGAATTACCGTAGGAGAAGAAGATAAGATTAATCAAATTATCGATCGCTTGATTGGGGTAACGATCTATAAAGTTTTGCCAGAAGTGCAACCAGACTTAGAAGCTTTATTACATCATAGTCTTAAGGGCGCATTAAAAGAATCAGATATTTACCAAGCCTTCAAAAATATTCCTGGCTTGTCTAGCTTACCGAAAGAAGCAACTGAACAGTTAGCAGATTATTTAGCACAGGCTACATATGATGTTTTAATTAATTCTTATACAGATACAGAAGGAAAAATTATTTTCGATCGCCTTAGTGATAATTTTGCTAGTACTCTTCGCCAACACCTAAAAGACAGAGCAACTCAAACAGAAATTCAAACTTTACTTACCGATTTACTCGAAGAATGGAAGTTGAACTATATCAAAGGTTCTCACCAAAGTAATCCAGAAGAAACTTTAGCCGAAGCAGAAAAAATTAGAGAGAGAGTTTCTTAAGAGAGTGCCTTTAGTGTCAAAATTAACTTTTTAGGGGTTTTAGGGGAAGCAAAGTCCCACGCTAGACAATACTTCCAATCTGCTGTTAGAAGTTCCCTCTGGATATATAGCCGACTTGCTGGGGCGTAAGTTTTGTTTGGTAGCGGGTAGCGCAGTTTGGATCATGGGGTGGTTGTTTTACTGTGGAGGCAATTCTTTTACAGCTTTTGCGATCGCTGAAATTTTATCAGGAGTTGCTGGTAGTTTAATTAGTGGTGCAGATACCGCAATCGCTTATGAAACTCTTTTGCAATTGGGCAGGGAAAGTTACTATCGTAGTTTAGAAGGTAGATTGGTTGCGGTAGCAGGTATTAGTGAAGCTCTGTGTGGCATTGTTGGGGCAGCGATCGCTGAAATAAACTTAGTTTACCCCTTTTATCTACAAACAGCTTGTTTAGCTATTTATTTTTGCTTGGCACTGACATTAATTGAGCCGAAGTGTCACATTGAAGTAGCTGATAAACAACAAACTCAGAGCTTAAAAACTATTGTTATTGAGGTCTTTCTTCGTAGTCCCCATTTGCGTTGGTTAATCTTATTGAGTAGCACCTTCTCTACTGCCAGTTTTTTAATTGTCTGGCTATCTCAAGGCTATTTAAAACAGATCGACTTACCAATTGCTGCTATGGGGTGGGCGTGGGCTTTGTTTCATTTGTTAATGAGTTTGGCTTCGGTTAATGCCCGTAGAATAGAAACTGCTCTAGGAATCAAAAAGGCTTTTTTAGTCTTGGTTTTGCTGTTAGCTTTTTCTTACATCCTTTTGGGCAGAATTAATAGTATTTGGGGAATTACCTTTATTGCTACTATCTATATAGTTAGGGGACTAAAATCGCCTCTTATTTTAAACCTCATTAATCAGCAAATTCCTTCAAATATTAGAGCTACAGTACTTTCTCTCAATAGCTCAATAGCTTTGCTTTCCATTTGAGTTTTGCACTTTTCGCACCCGTTATTGGTGCAATCTCTTCTTCTTATTCTCTCTCTCTAGGACTGTTTATTGGTGGTTGGTTTTTCTTGGTAGCTGGTAGCTTTTGTTGGTGGTGGTTAGTGAAACTAAAAGTAATTGAGTAGCGATCTTATTCAATTAAAAACTTGCGTTGCATTAGCTATAAGCTCCAAACCCTAGCTAAAGACTCAACCCAAACCAAGTAGGATCGATGTAATTAATTCGAGCGCAAGGTTCTAGGGCAGTTAAAATGGTTTTGCCATAGCTACGATAGTTAACCCGATTATCTAAAAGAGCTACTATTCCTTGGGATTCTCGTAAAGGTATGATCGCTTGCTGAATAGCTTTTAAAGCAGTAGGTAATAGATAAAGACGAAACCAATCTTGACGCTGATGTTTGTAGTAAGCAACCCGACTAGCAACCAAAGGATTTTCTAGAGAAGGGAGAGGAAGGGTGGCCATTATTAGTAGTTGGGGTTTAGGAAACTCTATGGAAGAAGATGAACCAACAGCATAAACTTGGAGAGAAAAATCATGCCAAAATTCCCAGCCACAAATTAGAATGCCATCCTCTGCTAAATTAGTTTTTTCTACTTGGACTATTGAACCAAATTCTGCTGCTAAAGCTGCTCCCACTTGCGCTTTTAAGGGAACATCATTAACTAAGATAACTACAGGTTTAGGAACATTACGACTAAAATTGACTAAAGTTAGCACCCGATCGATTAAATTTGCTTGAAAATCAGGAGTATTAGGCATTGGCAAGCGATCGCTCAAGTAAAGCTGGATATGTTCATTCCGACGATTAGGAGAAAATTGTAGACAGAGAAGCTCTTCTAAACCTAATTGTTGCCGATAAATCGGGGCTGAGGATTCAAGCTCAAGATGACTACCAATTAATATGACTGGTTGTTTTTGCCAAATAGGTTTTAGAATAGTGGCTACTTCAGGGGGAGAAGCATAGATAGTAAATTCTCCCTTTTGTCTATCTCTAGTAGCCCAAATAATAGTGTCTACTTGTTGCCATTGTTGCCAAAATTTTTCTAGGTTAGGAGTCAGTAGGTTTTTTGGAGCTAAAGTTGCTAGTAAATCAGTCAGGATTTCCCTTTCTATTTTGTCTAATAGATAACATTCATAAGGGTTTTGGGGATGAGCGAAAATAGTTTGAGTTAATTTGAGGCGAGCATCCCGAACAAATTGAGCATACTGGGGAACAGCATCGATTAATTGATGCCAGTCCGAGGTACTCAGGGTAATAGTTAACGCTTCTCTGACCCATGCTTCCAAATCTTCAGCACAGTCAATAATTGTCAATATATGTTCAGGAAAACGCCCATCCTGATTCAGACGATCGCTCAACCAAGCTTCGGGTGTAGTTAACAGTAAACCATCTTCTAAATTCCAGCGATCGCCAATCCTAACTTTTTTCTCTGTTTTCAGCCAGTCTTGTAATAAAGGAATTTCTTGTTTGAGTAAGCGTCTTTGGATGGAATCTGGCGCAATCAAAATAACTGACCAATCTCCCAGTAAAGCTGGCATCAGATAGCTAAAACAATATCTGCCCACACTACTTCCAGTTTGGATTAAAGCAGGTCTTCCTAAGCGTAAAGCCCTAGCTATTAGTCTCGCCATAGTTAAATGATGAGGCCAATCAATATTATTTTGAGCTTTCAGAAAAGCACGAAGAGAGGAATGGACTTCTACTTCAATCACATTTAATCATTGTATTTACTCAAATTCTTCTTGAGGAAAAGATCCTGGTTTTACTTCAATAACTTTTTTCTTCCCTTTACGAATAACTTCTATGGGCAAAACTGCGTCAATTTCACTCTTTTCTACTTGTTCTTGTACGTCTAATGCTGTTTTTACCGAATTACCACCGACTTTAATAATTGTATCTCCTTTTTTCAAGCCTCCTTTCTCCGCAGGTGAGTTTGGTCTAACACCAACAATGATTACACCTTGATTTTCTGTTATTTTAATGTTGTAATTCCGACTTAGATCGATCTCCTCTTTAATTGATGGATCAAGAGTCATCATAGTAATTCCGAGATAGGGATGATCTGCTTCTCCTTTCGTAAACAATTGTTGGGCAATTCTTTGAGCCGTTTCTATGGGAATAGCAAACCCCAATCCTTGGGCATCAGCGCGAATAGCTGTATTGATCCCAATAACTTCTCCTTGAGAGTTCAACAGAGGCCCGCCAGAATTACCAGGATTAATGGCAGCATCAGTTTGAATAAATCTTACCCGTTTATCTGGAACACCAACTTGAGAACTAGAACGACCCAAAGCACTAATAATTCCTACTGTAACTGTATTATCTAAGCCCAGAGGATTGCCGATCGCGATCGCCCATTCCCCAGGAATCAGTACTTCTGCTTTACCTAAAGTCGCTGTAGGCAGATCTGTGGCCTTAATTTTAACTACCGCTACATCTGTTATCGGATCGACTCCTAGTACATCTCCTTGATAAATTTGACCATCTTTGAGGGTAACTTTAACTTTATTTGTTCCTTCAACTACATGGGCGTTAGTAATCAGACGACCATCTGCACCAATAATAAACCCAGAGCCTGTACCTCTTTCTACTCTTTCTGGTGGTTTCATTTCTTGATTACCAAAAAAACGGCGAAAAAAAGGCTGTCCCAATTTTTCTGGTAGAGAAGAAGATACTGGACGAACAGCATCGATACGAACGACTGCTGGTCCTACTTTCTGTACTGCTTGAGCAATAAAATTGATATTTTGGCTGGAATTTCCTAGATTGCTCTCCTGAGGGGAGGATGGGAATACCTGAGAATATAGAGGAGATGGTTCAACCAAATTGGGCTGCTCTCGCCAATATCGACTTCCCCAAAATCCAGCACCACCGCCAAGTGCCAATATTCCTAAGTAGACACCCAGCTTATTAATAGATAAATTCATGTTGTCTTTTAATTTTAATAGTGGAGCCTATTCCTCATTGTAGTTAATACAGGTCTAAAAATTCTTCCCAAATTTTGCCCAAAGACTTGGTTATGTTAACTATTATTTAGGATCGACTACTGAACCCATAAATAAGATTGTACTAGTTTGATTATCTTTGATTACGAAGAAAAAAGGGCGATTGACGATCATTTCAAAAGGTTGAGCCAGATTCAAAGAGGTAGAAGTAATGCCAATAGCAGTTGTTCCTGCTGCTTCTGTCCCTTCTTCATTGACTTCTATTAAGGTTTTTTGTTTGATACGATCGATTAGCACTGATTGAGAAGTCATTGCTGAAAAATCAGCTTGATTGTCTTCAAAAATTATACCCATCCCCAAATCAGTTAAGGCTTGATTTAGTAACGCTTCATACTCTAATTGAAATCTGGGTATTTTAATTTCTCCTCCCGTTAAATGAAATTGGTTGCTCCATTGTTGCCAATTCTCTAAAGTTAACTCATGAGCAAAAGTAGCTAAATCACTTCTCTCCTTGGGCAAGAAAATATACATACTTAGTTGATTTTCTTCATAGGGTAAGCTCACAGCCTGGAACCGATCATTTTCCAAATAGCGATACTTACCTGTTTGAGACATCAACGGATGAGGTTTAGAAAAATGCTCGGAGATATAAAATGATTCAACAGTAGTTAAATTTCGATCGAATTGCTTTGCCCAATTACCCTTAAAGTAGATGGCATTAATTAACAATAAAACATCCTCTGGAGTAATATCATTAATAACCCGTTCAATTTTGCCTTGAGTTGCTTCTTTGATCCAGCTATTAATAATATTTTTTGCTCCTGGATTAGAAAAATTCAAGTTAGTAATTTGGGCAGCATAATATTCTCGATTATTTTTCAGAAATTTATGTTTAAAAGGTACACCTTCTTTTGCCCATAAAGAATTAGCAATGGATAACTGTACTGGAGAATCAGCTTTTTGCCATTTTTGCTGTAATTTTTGGTAACTTGTATTAATATCTTTAAGGCTAAGATCTGTTAGATTGAGAGCAGATGCCATATCTGACTGAGTTTCGCCGTTAGCCCCGTTATAGGTCATAGTTAGGGCGATCGCTATGCTAGTAGGTGAGATAAAAATGTTGCGCTGCTGATGAGGATTAAACAAATAATTGAATAACTCAAAGCTAAACCGATTGTTGGCAAAAGCAATTTTTTCTTCAGTATTGCTTACTTTAGCTATAGCTTTAGTTAATCCCATATCAGCAACCCTAGGCGAGGAAGAAGCAAAACTAAATGCTTTAAACTTATCTTCTGCCACCGATACTGCCAAAACAAGTAACAAAACAATGCTACTAAAAATTCCTAGAATATTTTTTTGGCTCATGATTTACAATCCCTTCATTAATACTTCTCTTGTCTGTTCCTTTTACAGGAAACGGAGACTTTAAGTGCGCTCGATCGGACATAAGTTAGGTGAATTAAATGTATATTTAAGTTGATGCAATGAATTATCTTCAGTCAATTTAGCTGATATTAGCCAACTTAGCTTTTTTCAGACGGAATATTAGGTCAAATCAGTAGATCAATCTCCCATATATAATTTAGAAACAGAATCTTTATCTAACCAACATTTAGAGCAGGAGATAGTACTGTAAGATTTAGGTATGGCTAAGCGATCCAAGCTAGTAAAGAACATAGGTAGTTTGTAGGCAGTTCTACTTTGGTAGTAAGAAACATATCAAGGTGGGTCTCAATGAGAAAGACAGCATTATGTATTACCCTTAACTAAGGTTTTCAAAAATTATGCAAAGGGTTCTTCGTTTTGTTGCAACCTGGGTTCTATGCATAGTGGCTAAAATAAGTGAAACTCCCTAGTTTATTAAGATAATTTTTTAATAACTCGAAATATGGATGATTTCCAATATCGAACTCAGCAGTCTATTTGTTAAAACATTTCCCCCTTTTTTACCTTTGATAGTTTAGTATGGTAAGCCAAACAGCTATTAGCTGTGATGATGGACTAAATGGTTCATACTCCCCTTAGATGACTTAATTTCAAAATTAAAGTTCCTCTGTTAGCAAACGAAATAGTTACCAGAGTGATTTTTGGTGAGTGTAGCAGATAGCTGTTTTTAAAGCTAGCAAAAATTCATGAGTTGGCAACATAAACTTTTGGTGAAGTAGGAGTGATTCTTGAACAGTCTCTAACTTTCTTTTCGGGCGTTGCTATATACGTAATGATTTATAATGATTTTTTAGATCGATCGCTCTTCAGAAATAGTCTTGATTGCCAAGAATGAGGAAAAAGGATAATTTAAACATCAGGCGATCGTATCTTAGTTTGTGGAGTTCTCCCCTAACTAAAAATTTGCGGTAGGCATTAAGTAAATTTAACTAGAAAAATATGGCTGATATTGTGGACATTGCTGTACAAACAGAAGACTTTAGCACCTTAGTAACTGCGGTAAAAGCTGCTAATTTAGTTGAAGCTTTAAAAAGCCCTGGTCCATTGACTGTCTTTGCGCCTAACAATGCTGCCTTTGCTAAACTTCCTCCAGGGACAATTCAAACCCTGGTGCAGAACATTCCTCAATTAGCCCGAATTCTTACTTATCATGTTGTTTCAGGTAAGTTGATGCAAGCTGATTTAGCACAAGTTAATTCGGTTACTTCTTTAGAGGGTTCACCTATTGCCATTGATTGTTCAGATGGTTTTGAAGTTAAAAATGCCACAGTAATTGCAGCAGATATTGAAGCAGATAATGGAGTAATTCATGTAATCGATAATGTTATTTTGATGGGATAGTTTTATTAATGGACAGTTGATAATTGACAATGGATAACGGATTGTTGTCCATTGTACTTAATTACAACTAGCGATAGGATGGAGATTGAATATCTTTCAAACGGGCTTCAGGGCGCAAGAAACGATCCATTTGGGATTCAAAAAATTGACGATTTTTGAGTAAATGTTTGGGATTAGAATCGTCTAGAGGGTATAACAAAGCTTGGCGCAAAGCTTGAATTACCGCAGAAGTTACGTTATACATCGATCGCTGGAAAGTGATTCCCAATTGAATTAAAACATCATCTTCACCTCGACAATGTTTTTGATAGTATTGCTGAAGGTAATCAGGCAAAAAATGATACATATCATCCATCAATAATGTTGGAGGAATGCCGGCAGTACCGACGGGGAAAACGTCAGCGTATAAAATACCGTAGTGGAAATCTTTTTGCTCTTCAGGAACTTGTTTGGCTTGGGCATTATAAGATTTTGTACCACGGAAAGGTGCAGTCCGATAGAAAACAGCTTCTACGTAAGGTAAAGCAGCTTCATACAACCACATAAAACCTTTTGATTTAGGAATAATTTCGTAGCATTCCCCACGAATATAAACGTGATGATAGATCGGACGACCCGAAATAGCAAATATCCCATTAACCAGAAAGTCCATTGCATCGGGGACACCTTTAAACCCACCCTCATCGTAAATATCAGACATTTCAAAAAAGACTGGTGCCATCACTTCCCAGAATAAACCGAGGTTGGAATAGTAAGATAGCTGTCTTACTTGTTCGAGGAACATATCGGGGAAGAGTTTATAGAGAGCTAACATGGCAGGATTATATTTAAAATAGGCTTTGATTGCCCTGTCTGCATTAGCTTTATACTCTTCGGTGTCTAAGTAAGAATCAAACTTACCCCAACCCATATCCCTACCATGCCAAAACATCGTCCGCATACAAGCTTCGGCAAACTCCATATTAATGCGATCGTGCCAGAGATGATGCAAGAGTTTGGGCATTTTG
>JASJDI010000076.1 GCA_030065155.1 Xenococcaceae cyanobacterium MO_188.B29 | reverse complement strand
CTGGGATATCAAATCTTTCAACAAGTTTATAATACTTATTTATTAGATGCTGCGGTTAAAAATCGAGGTCGATTTGATAGCGAACTATTAATCCTCAGTAAATTTCTAGTTAATACCGCAATTATTTTTGTATTTGTTTTAATTTTTGCCGAAACTCATCAGATTAATTTAGTCGGATTATTTGCTAGTTTGGGTATTGGGGGACTGGCGATCGCTTTTGCTGCTCAAAAAACTTTGGAACAATTATTAGGCGGTATTGTTCTTTATTTAGACCGTCCTTTTGTTGTTGATGATTATATTGGCTTACCCGATGGCACTTTTGGGAAAATTGAATCTATTGGTCTGCGCTCTACTCGCATTAGAACTTCAGGTAAAGGAACGGTAATTATTGCCCCTAATAGTTCTTTAACTCAAGTAAATATTGAAAACTATACTAGAGCCAAAAAAGTTATTTCTTTAATTTACATAACTTTCTACCAAGCCATACCAGAATCTGAACAAGCCTTTATTAGACAGATTATATTTGAGAGTACTAAAGATATTTTTGGACTCGATCTTCGCAATACAGAAGTAAAATTTATTGAGCTTATTCAGGATGAAAAATTAAAGAATACTCAAGTACAAATCAGCTTTTTTATTCTGGGTTCTGGTAAATTATCTATGGAATTAAGACAACAGTTACTAGATATTGCCAAACAAAACTTATCAAAAGAACTTAAAAAATATGGAGTTGCTTTTGAGTTAGAAGAAAAAACCATCAATATTGATTCACCCATTACTATATAAATGGATATTCTGAAGCTTGTAAGCTGGTTAAATATCGCTCCTGCCACCCAGCAAGCAATAATTAAATTGGCTAGTCAAGTAGGCATATTTTTCCTCTTTGTTTTACTATCAGTAATTTTAGGAAGAAGTACGCCCACTTTAATTAGTTTATTAGTCAGACAATTTGCCCCGAAAAACTTTACTCAAATTTATGAAAATCTCCTGATTCCTTTGGGAAGTTTATTTAGAATTGCTGGGAGCTTAATTTTAATTAGACTATCCTTAAATTTCTTACAGTCATATCAGGGACTATTCAAGTTTTTACAATTTTTTGTTGACTTGTCAGTAGTTATTAGTATTGCTTGGTTAGCTTCTCGCTTATTTCGTCAATTTATACTGGTTTATGGCATAGATTTAATTAATAAACTAGGACGAGAAGTAGACGAACTGTTATTAGTCTTAGAAACCATTGCCAATATTATTATTGGTTTTATTGGTGCAGTGGCTTTTGCTCAAAGTCAGCAGATCAATTTAGTGGGATTGTTAGCTAGTTTGGGTATTGGAGGACTCGCGATCGCTTTTGCTGCCCAAAAAACCCTAGAACAATTATTAGGTACAGTAGTTTTATATTTAGATCGTCCCTATCTTCCTGGAGAATATATTCGTTTACCCAGTAGTTTATTCGGTAGAGTCGAATCTATTGGCTTACGTTCTACTAAAATTCGTACTGCTGCGAAAGGAACGTTGATGATTATCCCTAACTCTACTATGGCTAATCTAGAGATTGAAAATGTTAGTCGGGGTAGAAAAGTAATGGTTTTACTATATCTTGATTTTAATCGTCAGTTAAATCATCAAGAGTCGTCTTTAATTGAGCAGGTAGTTAAACAAAGTACTAACGATCTATTTGGTATCGATCCTGGTAGTACCAAAGTTAGTCTAGTAGATTCAGAAAATCATCTCGCTTCTCGTGTCAGAATTACTTTTTTTATTCTAGGTTCTTCGGAAAATTCACTTCAGTTACGCAAGCGTTTATTGGAATTAGCCAATGAAAAGATTTCCCAAAAGCTTAAATCCTATCAAATTGAATTTACGATGGAAGAACCCACTATTTATGTAGACTCCCCTATTACTCTATAGTTACTGTTTGATAGACATCAATTTGTAATCTAACTTGAGTATTGCTGAGATTTTCTCCCCAAAACTTGACTAATGGTGTGGTCGCTTCATATTCCAGTTCTAATCTCTTACCAGGAGAACAACTATAGGCATTCTGTTCATCACCACAGCGAATGGTAATATCTCCTGATTGAGAAGTAACGACAATCTTAGTAGCTGGAGGATTAATGGTAACTTCTCCTCTTGCTTCTGCTAACACAAGCAAATGATAGGTTTTTTGTGGCTGACCTAATTTTTCCGTTACCTGAGAATTTATTTCCCCGTCTAATGGTTCGGCATTTATTCTAGCTGGAGCTATTAACCACAACCACAAACAAACTAGGATTAGTACAAGTTGCTTCATCTATTAAAGATTGAATGAATTAGTGTTCTGGCAGAAGATATCTTAGAGTATTTCGCGAAACAATACCTGAAAAAATACCTGAAATTTTCCCCTAGTAATGACTTGGATCTCAAAACATAATATTAACAAATGAACTACTAAGGACTACCAAATTATATCTAGTCTGAATAGTATTATCACCAAAGTAATCAATAGAACTGCAACTTATGACAACTATGAATGAAGCACATCTTAGATATGGCAATAGTTCCCTAGATCTAATCAAAGACCAAAAAATGATTGCACTCAAACCTAAGTCAGGGAACAAGCAAAGACTTATGTCTGCAATCAAGTCATCAGTTCCTGGCTCACAAGAGTCTGAATTAGGAGAATTTGTCTTGGTCGATGTAGAAAATATTCCCGAAACCATCGATCTAGAAAATACTCTAGATACTATACGCCTCAATCCATCAGTTGATGTTGGCACGCACGTTTTTAACACTCCAAGCAGTCGTGAACCTTTTATTCCTACAGGAGAGCTATACGTTGTTTTTGCCGATAACGTCAATCAACAATCTTGCGAGCAGTTAATCGATGAACTACATTTAGAGTTCGTCAAAGTCAAAGGCGAACGCGAATTTGTTGTTAAAGTGACTAATGAATCTGCCAATCCAATTAAAACAGCAGTAGCTTTACAGCAATCCCCTCTTGTCTCTGTAGCAGAACCAGACTTAGCAACTCCAAGTGCATTATATACATTTGCTATTCCTACGGATGAGTTGTTAACTGACCAGTGGCATTTGCAAAATACTGGTTTTCATGGAGGAACATCTTTGGGATTTTTAGCGGGAGCAGATGCCCGTGTAATAGAAGCTTGGTCAAAAGCGCAAACTGTGGGAGAGCCTCAAGTTATTGTTGCTGTAATTGACGATGGTTTTGACCTCAATCATCCAGATTTGTCTGGAGATGGCAAGATTGTAGCTCCAAAAGATTTTACTCGTAATTCCAATGACCCAAGTCCCGCTCTAGGCGATTGGCATGGAACAGCTTGTGCTGGTGTAGCTGTCGGTAGTGCAAATAATAACGGCATTGTTGGTGCTGCTCCCAACTGTAGTTTGATGCCAGTACGATGGGGAACACTTTTGACAGACAATCAGGTAGAAGATTGGTTCGATCATGTTCTGTTGCAAGGTGCATGGGTAGTTAGCTGTAGTTGGGGAGCTGCTAATCCCTTCTTCCCCTTATCAACCAGAAAATTCAATGCCATCCGTAGGTGTGCTCAACAAGGCAGAAACGGTCTAGGCTGCGTAATCTGCTTTGCTGCTGGTAACAGTAACCGCGATATCAATAATCCTCCGAACTCCCTTGATGGTTTCGCCATTCATCCTGATGTCATTGCTGTAGCAGCTTCTAATAGCAGAGACCAGAAAGCTAATTATTCAAACTTCGGTGATGAAATTTCTGTTTGCGCTCCTTCAAGTGGTGCAGGGGGTTGGGCTATAACTACCTCTGATGTTACAGGCACTTATGTCGATCAGTTTGGTCAAGTCAGAGAGGCAGGATATGGTTTTGGAGCATATACTAATGCTTTCGATGATTCTGGTTTTGGGGGAACTTCCAGTGCTTGTCCTCTAGTAGCAGGAATTTGCGCTCTGCTCCTTTCGATTAAACCAGATCTAACTGCTGCTGAAGTCAAAGATTTACTGGAAAAAACAGCTCGTAAAATTGGAGACCCAAGCACTTATGATGCTAATGGTCATTCGCCTTTCTTTGGCTACGGTTGCGTTGATGCAGCAGCAGCAGTAGATAAGCTGTTAGCTGATTCTTGATAATTAAATCTCCCAAAATATCTTTAGCTTCTAATCTCTGTTAGTTACAAAAGTTCAGCGTATCGATTAATAACAATAAGATATTAATATTAATCGATCGCACTTGAATTCTGTTAAATAGAGAAATTTACGATAACCTAGAAAAAAAGAATCCGTAATCAAGCAAGGAGTTAAAAGCTAGTCTCATGCGAATGCTTCATACTATGTTGCGAGTAGGCAACCTGGAAAAATCTCTTAAGTTTTACTGCGATGTTTTAGGCATGAAACTATTACGCCAAAAAGATTATCCTGGTGGCAAATTTACCCTAGCTTTTGTTGGTTATGGTGATGAAGCGGATCATACTGTAATTGAACTAACCTACAACTGGGGTGTAGAAGAATACGATTTGGGCAGTGGTTATGGACATATTGCCCTTGGGGTAGATGACATTTATGGTACTTGCGATAAAATTAAATCTCTTGGAGGTAGAGTAAGCAGAGAACCAGGCCCAATGAAACATGGTACTACTGTTATTGCTTTTGTGGAAGATCCTGATGGTTATAAGGTTGAATTAATTCAGCTAGGCACTCAAGGTTCGACTAAGCAAGCAGAACTAGCTAATCAAGCTACATAATAGCTAAAAATACTAGAGTTATTATAATTCCCGTCCAAAGCATAGTAGCAGAGGTCGGGCAAGAATTAACTCCTCTAGTTAATTTAATTGGTAGATACCCTGGAAAAACTACCATTATTTTCCTTTTTTGTTGATTTAGGAGTTTCTCCTTTGAGCATATCTGGATTGAGGCGATAACCTACATTCCTTACTGTTTGAATTACATGAGGTTGACGAGGATTAATTTCAATCTTTTTACGTAGAGAAAGAACGTGAGTATCTATAGTACGAGGATTATCAATAGCATCAGGCCAAGCACGACGTAATAATTCTGAACGAGTTATGGCATTTCCTTCAGCTTGTGCGAGAACATAAAGTAGGCTGAATTCTTGAGGTGTTAGTTCGATAAAATTGCCTTTTACTTGAACGCGACGTTGCACTAAATCAATTTTCAAATCACTGTAGTCTAGGTAGAGAGGAACATAATTAGTTCGCATTCTTCTAAGCAACACTTCTACTCTGGCAAGAAACTCTTGCATACCAAAAGGCTTAGTCAAGTAATCATCTGCACCAGATTTTAAAGCTCTCACTATATCTTTCTCTGTATTACGAGCAGATAGCATTAAAATTAATGGTTGTTGCTGTTGATGCAGCCAAGAACACAATTCCAATCCATCACCATCTGGTAGATCAGAATCTAAAACTACTAGGGTAGGTTGATAATGATAAAAAATATTTCTTCCTTGTTGCAAGTTAGCAGATTGCTTAACAATATACCCTGCTTGCTGTAAATGCCAGCCTAAAAGCGAGCGTAGATGAGGGTTTCCCTCCACTATTAATATATATATCGAACTCACTTTCGTTTCATTTTCTCACTAAATCTATGGGCAGCTATTAGATATACAGGCTATCAAAGCTATTGTAGATGTTTTGTAATTTTCGTTACGAAGATCGGTTTAAAATAATTGGCTTTTAATTAGTTTGAGTGCAAATCACCCTTGAAATAGTTAAATTAAAAGGAAATTAATCGAAATTCGAGGTTGCCGAAACGTTAAAATGAATAAATAATAAGAAAAATTAATATATCTCAGTAGTTACTTACATTCGAGCTAAGTTTTATACTCTAACCAGATCGAGGCAATCCTACTTACCGCAGGTCAACTACTGTCACCTCTAAGATCGTTTTGGTCGATCGCCCTATCCCCAATTGTATCAATAAAGAAGAAGAATAATGCTCCAGGACAGACAATCTATTCGTTATTATCAAAAACTCACTGACTCGATGGTCGATTTATGGCGTAGAGGCTATCGCTTTGAAGAAATTAGAATGTATATGGAGGGATATATCTCTTGTCTCCGTCAGACTAAAACTCTTGAGATTTATCTAGTCCATCGTTTGGAAGAAGAAGCAATGCGCTTTCTGAGAGATTCCTCTAATTTTGGGATGTCAGTTCCCTAAATCTATTGAATGCTAACAATTTTGGTGTGTTCAAATTGTAATTAGTGACTTTCTTAAGAGAGAGGTTTGGCAAGACCAAACCTCAGCCAGATAATTAAATTCTAAGAAGCTAAAGCTACTTCTACCATTTGTTGGAGTTCACCGCTTTGATAAAGCTCGATCGCGATATCGGAACCCCCAACAAATTCCCCATTAATATATATTTGGGGAATAGTAGGCCAATTAGAATACTCTTTGATTCCTTGGCGAATTTCATAATCTTCTAACACGTCAACTGTTTCATAAGGAACACCTAAAGTATTTAGAATCTGCACGACGTTATTAGAAAAACCGCACTGGGGCATTAGTTTTGACCCCTTCATGAAGACTAAAACTTTGTTTTCGCTCAGTAAATTGTCAATTTTTGCTTTTAATTCAGGTGTCATAGTTAGTACCTATTTTCTGTATTTACAAAAAAGAAAAAAATTGATGCTCTTTTTTTAGTAGATATATTATTTTATTGATTCTTGAATTGCTAAGCAAACAGTTTAACGAGTTACTACCTCAAGGATCCGCACTATTTTTTCAAGTAGAGTAACTCATTTACTATGTGCTTTGAGAAGAAACCATCAAGAATGGATACAACGCTTCTCCTTAGTACTTTACGGAGCAAAGAATCATACCCGATTGGCTGATTGCCAATCTTGAGGAGTGTAAGTTTTCAAAGCGATCGCATGAATAATATCTGATGCCATTGCTTCAGTTAAAGCACTGTAAACAAGCTGATGCTGCTTAACTCTACTTTTCCCTTCAAATTCAGCAGAAACTATCACTGCCTCAAAATGCTGCCCATCTCCAGCTACTTGAACTTTAGCCTCAGGCAATTTTGATTGGATCATTGTCTCTACTTCCTGCGGACTAATCATATAGACTCCCTAATAACAATAATTACTAACTTTTTTGCTGACCCTCTTAACTTAATTTAGCTTAGATTAACTAGCTAAAACAAAATTTATTGGCTAGAGTTGGAAGTAGAAAAAGGAGTATCCACAAAACCAATTTCAAATAACTGTTGATAGGATTTTTTCCCTAACTCACTGGTAGGGTTTTGGGAGCGAATTACTTGAATGAGCAAGGGGACAGATAATTCTGGTTGATCTTGCGCCCGATGGACTAAAGCTAGTTGATAAGTAGCTTCGTCTCTCATTTGTCCAGTTTCTAGGGCTTTTTTTCTTTGAGCATCGGCAATACGATTTTCTATACCCGAAAAACTGCTTGATAGCTGAAGATAGAAGTTAGACAATTGGTTGAAGATTTGACGGGCATTTTGTAGCTTTTCTGCTGCCACATCATGCTGTTCCTGATTAATTGCTGCTTGGGCCTCTTGCATCAACTTTTGACCACCCTGTAAACTCAAAATGCTATCTGCTTGAGTTAAAGGACGTAAGTTACTGGGGTCGCTTAAGTCCTCTGTTGGTAGTTCCGCTGGATCTCCTGCTGGTGCTTGCTGGGATGTTTGAGAATTCGCTGGTAGGGCTGTTATTCCTAAGATTATAGATAATAAACTTAAATAAATAAGACGTGATCTTAACATAGTCTATCTTTACTGTAAATAAGTGTAAGAGCCTCAAGTATCTTATCATTTGTTTTCTGTTCTTGGTTATCTTTAAGCTGTCAACTTTTAATTAATTGGCTAATTAAATGAACAAACAGCTTGGGCATTTTCTATCTTTAATTATTATTTTTGTTTGGTTATCTGGGTGGTTAGGTGCGTGTGATAGAACCAAATCAGAATCAACTAATTTAACACAAGATCCTTTTATTCAAGTCTATTTCAATCATAATCAAAGCCAAACAAGTCAATATACAGATCCCTATCGTCAAATCAATCGTTTTGGAGATAACTTAGAAGCATTAGTAATCAAAGAAATCAACTCTGCCCAGAATAGTATTGACATTGCAGTCCAAGAATTAAGACTGCCTAATATTGCCCAAGCCTTAGCCAAAAAATATCGACAAGGAGTTAAAATCAGAGTAATTATTGATAATAACTATAGTCGTTCTCTGGATGAATTAGATAGCTCAACAATCAATAAACTAAGTGAGCAAAAACGTCTCCGCTATCAGGAACTATTTACTTTAGTAGATGCCAATAAAAATGGCAGCTTAAGTGCAACAGAAATCAACAAAAAAGATGCCTTAAGGATTTTGCACAATACAGGTATACCTGTAATTGATGATACTGCTGATGGTTCTAAAGGTAGTGGTTTGATGCACCATAAATTGATAATTATAGACCAGAAAAAAGTCATTACTGGCTCTGCTAATTTCACTTTAAGTGGTATGCACGGTGATTTTAGTAACTTAGAAACTAGAGGCAATGTCAATCATTTATTGCTAATTAGTAATCAGGAATTAGCTAACATTTTTACAGAAGAGTTTAATTTAATGTGGGGCGATGGTTTAGACGGTAATCAAGATAGTAAATTTGGTTTGGATAAACCAGTACGATCGCCTCAGCTAATTGCTTTTGGTGATAACTTAGTTACAGTTCAATTTTCTCCTACTTCCTCTACTCAAAATTGGCAAAATACTACCAATGGATTAATTGGGAAAACTCTTCAGAATGCTCATAGCTCGATCGATCTTGCTTTATTTGTATTTAGTGAACAAAAATTAGCCGATATTTTGCAAAATACTCAACAAAAAAACGTCAAAATTAGAGGTTTATTTGATGCTGGGTTTGCTTTTCGTTACTATAGTGAAGCTCTAGATTTATTGGGCGTATCTCGCTCTTATCGATGTAAATACGAAGAGGGTAATAATCCTTGGCAAACTCCACTCCAGACTGTTGGTATTCCTTCACTCCCTAGAGGAGACAAACTCCACCACAAATTTGCCATTGTAGATGATAATACTGTCATAACTGGTTCTCAGAACTGGTCAACAACTGCCAATCATAATAATGATGAAACTGTTTTAATTATTCAAAATCCTCTCGTTGCTGCTCATTTTCAGCAAGAATTCGATCGACTTTATGCTAAAGCTAACTTAGGGCTACCTCAAAATTTATCAGCTAAGTTAAAATCCGAACAAACTAAGTGTCAATAAGTGGATAGACAAAGAAATTTTTTCTACTAAAATTAAAGCAAATGGAAAATCTATCCTCTGTACGCAAAAAAAAACCCTATAAAGTGAATCGTTGGTTTAAATGGTTATCTCCTGGACTATTTGTTAAGCGTTGGCTATTTATTAGCGTTACTGGCTTATTTTTAGCCACTTTGGGAGGAGCGATTTGGTTTAAGTTAACTCCTATATATCGTTTACTAGAGTTGATTTCCCAGATTCTAGAAACGATTACTAAAATTGTTCCCAATTATATTTCTGGTCCTTTAGTTATATTAATAGGGCTATTTTTAGTTTTTTGGGGGCAATCTCGCACCGTCGATTCTATTACCTCAGTATTAAAGCCCGATCGAGATGGGGAACTAGTTGACATGCTTCTTGCCCATCGCCGTCTCAATAGAGGGCCTAAAATAGTTGTTGTCGGAGGAGGGACTGGGCTTTCTACCCTCCTGAGAGGTTTAAAAAAATATAGTAATAATATTACTGCCATTGTTACTGTTGCTGATGATGGAGGCTCTTCTGGAAGATTAAGAAGAGAAATTGGTGTTTTACCGCCAGGAGATATCCGTAACTGCCTAGCTGCTTTAGCTGATGAAGAAAGATTATTAACCGAGTTATTTCAGTATCGATTTGAAGCTGGAGATGGTTTAGTAGGACACAGTTTCGGTAATTTATTTCTCACAGCGATGAGTGAAATTACTGGAGATTTAGAACAAGCTGTTAATGCTAGTTCCCACGTTTTAGCTATTAGAGGGAAGGTTTTACCCGCAACTCTTACTGATGTTAGTTTGTGGGCTGAGTTGGACGATGGAAGAATAATTCAAGGAGAATCTAACATACCAGAAGCTAGAGGTAGAATTTGTAATTTTGGCTGTATTCCTGCCAATCCCCCTGCTTTACCTAGTGCGATTAAAGCGATTAAAGAGGCTGAATACATTATCATTGGTCCTGGTAGCCTCTACACTAGTATTATTCCTAATTTTTTAGTTCCGGAAATTCGGGATGCGATCGCTACAGCAATAGTTCCTCGTATCTATGTTTGTAACATCATGACTGAACTTGGAGAAACCGAAGGGTATACTGTTGCCGATCATATTCGGGCGATCGATCATATTTGTGGCCAAAAAATGTTTGATGCTGTCCTAGCTCATCGCAAATCCCCTTCTCCTAAGTCTCTACAAAGATATGCTCAGGAAAATTCTCATCCAGTATTCTTAGACCGTGAAGATGTGGCAAAATTAGGTCGTCGTATTGTTTTAGCTAATGTTATGGATGAAGACCAACAAACAGGTCATATTCGTCACGACCCTTATCAGTTAGCTAGAGTGTTGTTACGATGGTACAGTGGGAAATGGCAACCTTAAGTAGGTGGGTGCAATTAATTATAAAATGAGTGAGGGTAGAGGAGCAGAGGGGAAATAAAACTTTTCTATCTTATATTTAATTCTGCCTAGCTACTTAATTTTGATTAAATTAAATTTATTAATAAAAAAAAATTGGAAACAGCAAACTGAAAAAAATTATAACTGCTAATCTTAACTTAAAAAATAAATAAATTTATCAACTTTAAGTAGGTTTTAAACAAGCTCAAAATCTATCTAGTTTGCTATCCCAACTACAATTACTTGGCTACTTTTAATAATATCAATCTATTATTAAGTTCGTGTAATCTACAATAGTTATAATATGAATTTTGAATTAAAATTAAGATATTATCGTGTCTTCTCATCTTCCCATAATCTTCTTAGCAAATAGCCAAGAAACTCACCAATTAGGCAAGATTTTAGGTCAAATGTTGCCAGCAAATAGCACTATTTTGCTAGAAGGAGATTTAGGCTCTGGTAAAACTACTCTAATTCAGGGGATCGGGCAAGGATTAGGAATTACTGAAGCAATTATCAGTCCTACTTTCACCCTCATTAACGAATACAAAGAAGGACGCTTACCGTTATACCATCTCGATCTATATCGTCTCCAGAATGAAGAAGTAGCCATGATTTATCCAGAAATATACTGGGAAGGAATAGAAGTAACTCCTGGTATTACTGCGATCGAATGGGCGCAAAGACTAACCTATAAGCCTCCTCACTACTTAAAGCTTAAATTAGAGCATTGTTTACCAGAAGGTCGTCAGGTGCAGTGGGAGATTGTCGGAGAAAGTCACCGTTACTCTGCCGTAAAACGAACGGGGCGTATAAACTTCTGAAGGGACCTCAGAAGACAAGGGGCTGTCACCTGAAGAGGGGCTGTGTGCGGACACAGGTTCCGCACCTTGAAAGCCCCGTCTTGGTTCAGGTGCTTGAAAGCCAGTCAACTTGAGTCTCTTCTCTTGGAAAATTTATTAGAAGACGAAAAGTAAACTACCCACTACTTATTAACTCACTGGCAGTTCGTTAATGACAACATATTCAACTCAATTAGTCTAAACTCCAGCCTCAAGTTGTTCGATAAAGAAACTAGGCAAGATAGAAATAGACTGATGGGGCAACAGTCGAGAAGCACTGACAGTAGAACCTTGTTGGTTGTAAACAATAATAACTATTGTTTTCTCCGAGGAATTAACCCAATCAACTATTTGATTAGTGGAATTTTGGTAAAGAATTTGAGTCTGGGACATGAAGGGAATAAAGGGATAGAGTTCAAGATAAGATTAAGCAGAGAAGAATCAGCAGATAGTATTCTTGTTCTTATCACTTCCATAAAGGGCAGTTGCTTAAAACCTAAGGAATAGACTTAAAGCTAAGGAAACTACCCTAAAAGATAAATAGCTCAAATCGTTTGCTATAATCAGGCTTCGGTCATCAAGATTGATTTGATTAATCGCTTTTTTCTTCAAGAAAAAAGTTCTTATGAAAAGTATTATAGTAATTTTTCTGCTCAACATAGACTCAACCAATGTTACTTTAGCATCGAATTTAGGCAAAAAAATCATAGGTTTTTCTACCTAATCAAATTCAGAACTAAATAATTAGCTTTTGGATTATGAATCTGGTTTGTTGCTCTTCGTACTAATAGCTTGAGGATTGAGCTATTATAATTAACCCCCAGAGTAACAGAAGAATCTCCTATTTTTTAAGCCCCAGAAATTAAAGGAAATAATGACCCAATTAGTAGTAAGTTTCTAAAAGAAGGGAAAAACTTAAGTATCGGCTCATTGTTAAATCATCGTTTTAGGTGCTTCTAGTTCAATCAGAAAGGGGAGAGTTAGAGATGGCGGAAATTATTGAGTTAAAACTGCATCGCCCATTGATTGTTAAATCTAAGCTCACTGCTGGATTAACATTGTGTCTAGCTCTGGTCTCTGTTTCCTTTGCACCCATTTTTATTCGCTTTAGTGAAACAGATTTGGGAGCGAATGGGACAGTATTTAACCGGTTATTGATTTTTGCTTTAGTTTTTGGCACTGGTCGCGTCCTTAGTCAGAGATTGACAGCAACTGCATCCAGTCGTGAAGAAGTTAAGGGGCAAGATCCCCTAACTTGGAAACAGTGGCTGCTCTTATTGGCTGTAGGTCTGAGTTCGATTACTACCCTGGGATTATGGGCTATTTCCCTCGAATATACCAGTGTGGCTAAATCTATGTTATTAAACAATTTAACTCCCGTCTTTACCAGTTTAGGAGCCTGGTTATGTTTGGGAAAACGCTTTGATGAGAAGTTTTTGCTAGGAATGAGTATTGCTTTAACGGGTGCGTTGGCACTGGGATTAGAAGACTTACAGGGGAGCGAAGAGCATTTAGTCGGAGATATTTACGCGCTGTTATCCGCAGTATTTTTAGGCATTTACTTTTTAATCGTCGAACAATTACGCCATCGCTTTAGTGCCACGACAATATTGCTGTGGCGATGTACCATTGGCAGCCTAATCCTCTTACCGATTGTGTTGATGAGGGAAGGTCAACTCTTTCCTACTAGCTTACCCTGCTGGTTAGCTGTCATAGGACTGGGTTTGATTTCGGAAGGATTAGGACAACGGTTAATAGCCGATTGCATGGAGCAACTCTCTTCTAGTTTTATTGCTTTATTTTTGCTCTTAGAACCGATTATCAGTGCTATGTTAGCTTGGCTCATTTGGTCTGAAGGTTTAAGTTCAACCACTTGGATAGGATTCGCTGTCATTCTCACGGGAATTTACCTGGCTCAATCTAGTAGTGCTGCTGTCCATAATCTGGATACCCACACTTAACTCACAGTTCGCTTAATTTAAAAATGGTCGAGAAAATAAAGACGATGGAATCAAGTAACAGTAATAATTAGAGCGATTGGAGTCAATAAGGAACTAGTTGAGGAACAAGATAAATCGATTCAGGAATTTTCATCAAATTTAAAATTTGTCTTTGAAGGGAATTAAGAGAACTTATTAGGACTTACGCAGTGAAACGATTGATCGAGGTTTGAGGGAATAGGGAACAGGGAACAGGGAACAGAAAATATAGGTTTACAGAGGTTTTTTTGTTCTGAGTGCGTAAGTCCTGCTTATTTCTCTAGAGCCATCAGAATAAAGATACAAAGTTAAATCACAAAAAGCAGCTAACAATTGTTCGGTTGTGGGATAAGCAGTTTGGCATTTGGGATTCCCTGAATAAACTCTAGTCATATGAAACTATCTTCTGTGAGAGCATCTACGTAAAGTACAAGAGTTCTCCGCTTTTTTTACTAGCCTAATTATTTATGATGATCATTGCTCACCGTGGATTTACTGATAAGTTTAGAGAGAATACCCTAGAAGCTTACTGTAGAGCTATAGAAGTTGGTGCCGATGCGATCGAGCTTGATTTAAGGAAAACTAAAGATAATGTATTGATATTATTTCATGATGAATTAATTGAGGAAAAACCAATTAATCAATTAACTTATCAAGAGATTAATAGTTTAGCTTCTAGTCTGGATTTTCAAGTTCCTACACTAATAGAAGTCCTGAAGTTAGTCAAAGAAAAAAACATCAAATTAGATATAGAACTAAAAGAAGAAGGTTATGAAACAGATGTCCTTAGTCTTCTTGTAGAATATTTGACTATTGACCAATTTATCGTCACCTCGTTTCAAGCTAAATCTCTATCAATTGTAAAATTAAATTATCCTCAAGTAAAAATAGGAATAATTTTAAACTCAAAAACAGCAAATAATTTCGAGTCTAAAATAAATCTAATTACGGTAGACTTTTTAGTAATAGAGGTAGGATTGCTAAGTAACCACTGGTTAAATCTAGCTGAAACCAATAATAAATCTATATTTGTTTGGACAGTTAATCAAGAAAAAATAATCAGAAAATTATTGAAGGATAAAAGAATTACAGGAATAATAACAGACCAACCGGACTTGGCAGTACATTTAAAAAAAATAACTTCCTAATATTTACCTATAAATAAGTGTAAATTCATAACACAATAAAGTGAAAATAACGAAAAATGATTTAATTGAGGGATTCGACTTTTAAGTTTAAATATTCACTAAATATAGAGTTACTTATATCCTATAATTTTAGTTAAGTTAGTAGAGGATATTTACAAGTAAACATATTGCTTTAGCTATATCCGCGATCGCTAAACACATTGTTAAATACATTGTTAAATAAATAGCTGTGTAACAATGATTAGCGGTAATTATTTTTCTTAGAGAAGCACTTTTATTTAGAAGTTAGCATGGAACCGCTTTATCAATATGCATGGCTGATTCCTGTTCTCCCTTTACTCGGAGCAACTCTTGTAGGAATTGGTCTAATCTCCTTAAATAAGGCAACGAACAATCTACGACAGATTGTCGCCGTATTTATTGTCTCCATAACTGGAGTAGCAATGGTCATGTCTTTTGCTATTCTCTGGAGCCAGATTCAAGGTCATCCAGTTTACAATCGCACCATTGAATGGGCATCAGCAGGAGATTTTCGTCTGACGATGGGCTACACCATCGATCACATTAGTTCTCTCATGCTAGTGATTGTAACTACTGTAGCTTTTTTGGTCATGATTTATACCGATGGCTACATGGCTCATGACGATGGTTATGTACGTTTTTATGCTTATTTGAGCATTTTTAGTTCTTCCATGTTAGGTCTAGTCATTAGCCCTAACTTGGTACAGGTGTATATTTTCTGGGAATTAGTGGGTATGTGTTCTTACCTACTCATTGGTTTCTGGTTCGATCGCAAACCTGCTGCTGATGCCTGTCAAAAAGCCTTTGTAACTAACCGTGTTGGTGACTTTGGTCTACTGCTAGGTATGCTCGGTTTATATTGGGCAACAGGTAGTTTTGAGTTTGGGGTTATGGGGGAAAGACTTGAAGAATTAGTTTCCTCTGGCACTTTATGGTCTGGACTAGCTGTCATCTTTGCAATTTTGGTCTTTTTAGGCCCGGTTGCTAAATCTGCTCAATTTCCTCTCCATGTGTGGCTACCCGACGCGATGGAAGGTCCTACACCTATCTCTGCTCTAATTCACGCAGCTACTATGGTTGCTGCTGGAGTATTTTTAATTGCGCGGATGTATCCAGTCTTTGAAAATATTCCCATTGCGATGAATACTATTGCCTGGACAGGTGCAGCTACTGCTTTCATCGGGGCAACCATCGCACTGACTCAGAATGATATTAAGAAGGGTTTAGCCTATTCTACTATGTCCCAATTGGGCTACATGGTAATGGCTATGGGTATTGGTTCTTACACTGCTGGTTTATTCCACCTCATGACTCATGCTTACTTTAAAGCAATGCTGTTCCTTTGTTCTGGTTCAGTCATCCATGGTATGGAAGCCGTAGTTGGTCATAATCCGGTAGTAGCTCAAGATATGCGCTTAATGGGTGGTTTAAGAAAATATATGCCTGTTACCGCAATTACTTTCTTGATTGGTACTCTAGCAATTTGTGGTATTCCTCCTTTCGCTGGTTTCTGGTCAAAAGATGAAATTCTCGGACAAGCCATGACTGCTAATCCTGCTTTATGGTTTATTGGTTGGGCAACTGCGGGACTAACAGCTTTTTATATGTTCCGTATGTACTTTATGACCTTTGAAGGAGAGTTTCGCGGTAATGATACTGGTATCCGTCAGCAATTACTAGCTGCTTCAGGAGTTGTTTTTGGCCCTGGAGCAATGGATACTAAAGAGCATGAAGATCACGGTCATGATGATTCTCCCCATGAATCTCCTTTGACTATGGCTTTACCTTTAGTTGTCTTAGCTATTCCTTCTGTGGCTCTTGGTTTGATTGGTCGTCCTTGGGCAAACAACTTTGAAGAGTTCATTCATGCCCCCAGTGAAAGTTTAGCCGAAATAACCGCTGAAGCTGGTCAATTTGATTGGACAGAGTTTGGTATTATGGCAGGACTTTCTGTGGCTATTGCTACAGCAGGTATTATTGTGGCATTTTTAGCGTATCGAGCTAAAAAAATCGATCCCAATGCGATCGCGAAAAAATATCCAGCCCTATACAAATTTTCTCTCAACAAATGGTACTTCGACGAGATTTACAATCAAGTATTTGTGATTGGTTCTCGTCGTTTAGCACGGCAAATTATGGAAGTAGATTCCCGTGTGGTTGATGGGGCAGTTAACTTAACTGGTTTGGCTACCTTATTGAGTGGTGAAGGTTTAAAATATTTAGAGACTGGACGCGCTCAATTCTACGCCCTAATTGTGTTTGCTGCTGTTTTGGGCTTTGTTTTAGTGTTTAGTATTACCTAAGCATAACGAAAAAGACATTGAATATAGCGATCGCTCTAGTTCATTAAAGCGATCGTTTTTTTGTATTTTCTGAAAAATAGAAAATGTCTAATCATCAAAATCAACCAGGTTTAATCTTTTCTCCAGGTTCACAAGATTGGTGGGACTCAGAACGAGTTTCTTCTCCAGAAGTGCTACGATGCCCCGATGGGTCTTGGAAGATGTGGTACTATGGGCGCGATCCGAACTTCGATCCCTTAATCAAATTACCTTCAGGTCGTTGTGGTTTAGCAGTTTCCTCTGATGGTATCAATTGGGAACGAATAAAAGGAAATTTAACCATGGGAGCAGTATTTGAACCTCATCCAGATTCTAATCGCTTTGATTCTTCTCATATAGGTGTAACCAGTGTCAGTTTTTGGAACGATCTCTATTGGATGTGGTATTTCGGAGGAGATCAAACGGTTGAAAACTTCGGATTTGAAGTAAAAGGAATTCATATGCTTCCTGGTTGTGCAGTTTCTCGCGATGGAATTAATTGGGTAAGACTAGAAGGTCCTTATCGAGGTGCATTTCTCGATCGAGGTAAAGCAGATGAGTTTGATGCTTTGTTTTGTACCATGCCCAATGTCTTGCAAGATGATGATGGTTCTTGGAAGATGTATTATCATAGCTTAAACCTCAAAACAAGACAATTTTCGATCGGAATGGCTGTCTCAACTGATGGATTTAGATGGTCAAAAATCGGTCAGATTCTGGGTCCAGGTACACCTGGAAGTTTTGACGAAAGAGGTACTGGTACTCGTCATGTATTGAAAATAGATAGTCAGTATTTAATGTTTTATGAGGGAGTTAACAACGATTCTTATTTTTCCATCGGTTTGGCAATTTCCGATGATGGAATTAACTGGAAAAAACAGCCAGGTTCGTTGGATAATGGTTCAGTTTTTACCCATGCTCCCAAAGGCTCTGGATGTTGGGATGCACAAGCAGTAGGGACACCTTGCGTAGTTCCCATGCCTGATAGTAGTCTCAGAATGTACTATGTTGGCTGTAACGAAGGTGGCAATACAGAGCTAGATTCTAATCATCAGATAGGATTAGCTATAAGTGATGGTACTAATTTTTTAAAGTGGAATAGGTGGGAAAGTTGAGGTAGTGAGTAGGGGGGGCAAGGTTTGCGCCCATAGCAAGTAGTAAGTAGCAATCAACAATTAAATTTACTTTGGCAAGAGTTCTACTTTTGTGTTCATCATAAAGAAAGAATTAATTTAGAATTGTCACTGATTATGAAAAGCTGGTTGTTTTTGGTAATTTCTGCTCTATTTCCCCTTACAGGATGTACATTGTTGCCACAACAACAAACTTCAGCCCAAACCGAACAAAATAGTCCTTCACACGACAGAGTTACTAATGTAGATTTAGAAACTGCATCTTTAGGTTCACTCAAAAAAGAGATTGAGTATATTGGTACAACTGCACCATTTCATCAAGTATCAGTGCGATCGCAAGTAGAAGGAAGACTGCTAAATCTATCCGTTGATGTAGGTGACTCGGTTAGACAAGGGCAAGTTTTAGCCAGACTAAACGATAACTTGTTAGTAGCAGCAGTAAATAGAGAAAAAGCAGAATTAACTGCCCTAGAATCCGAACTAGCTAGAGCTAAAACTCAAGTTAGCAATGCTCAAATTCGACTAGCAGAAACCTTAGTACAATTAGAACAAGCAGAAAACGACGCAACTAGATATGTAGAACTAGCAAAAACAGGATTAATTGCTCAACAACAAGCAGAATCTTATCAAACAGCAGCTAAAGTAGCCGAAAAAGCCGTACTTTCAGCAAGAGAACAGGTTAATATTGAAAAACAAGGAGTTGCTGCTTCTAGAGGTAGAATTGAAGCTCAAAAAGCAGTGCTCTCTGAACAAGAACAACGGCAAGCTTTCACTAACTTGATTTCTCCTATTGACGGGATAGTATTAACTAAAACAAGAGAGCCAGGAAATTTAATTCAGCCAGGAGAAGAAGTATTACAAATAGGAGACTTTAGTCGGGTTAAAGTAATTGTCCCTTTATCTGAACTAGATTTGGGTAGTGTTAATCTCGGACAAAAAGTACAAGTAAAATTAGACGCTTTTACGGGTGATTCTTTTTCGGGTACAGTAACTAGTATTGCCCCTCAGGCTGATTCTAATGCACGTCAAGTATCAGTAGAGGTAACTATGGCTAATCCCGCTAGACAAATTAAAGGTGGATTGTTAGCTAGAGTAAATTTTTTATCGACTAGACAACAGAGAGTAATAGTACCAGAGTCAGCCATTCTGGAAGAAGATGGAGTTAATCATGTATTTGTGGTCAATGGAGAAACAGAAACAAGACAAACCAAAGTACAAAAACAAGAAGTACAACTAGGCGATCGAACCAATGGTAGAGTGGAAATCACTACAGGTCTTGAACCAGGAGCAAAATTAGTCGTTCGCAGTAGTAAACCCTTGAGCGATGGAGAAACAGTGAGTTTGAGCATTTTATCACCCTAAAGAAGTTGTCAGTTTAATTGGAAAATGCTTAAAACTCTTATTAAATAAGAGTTTTAACCTATTGGGTCAGCCCTAATTATGAATTCTATTGAGATTAGTTTACTGCAAGAAAGCGAGCTACCAGAAGCCGAAAAACTCTTACGACTTTCTTTCGGCACTTTTTTGGGCTTAAACGAGCCGATGGACTTTGGCAAGGGAGCAGAGTATATGTCCCGTTGGTATCGAGAACCCCTAGGAGCTTTCGCTGCCAGAGCAGATAAAAAACTGATTGGTTACTCTCTGGTGGCTAATTGGGGCAGTTGTGGTGGTTTTGGTCCGATTGTTACCCACCCTGATTATTGGGATCGGGGTATTGGTTCTCAATTGCTCGATGCCTCATGGTCAAAGTTTCTGGAATGGGAAAGCCAACAAATCGTCTTTTGTACTCATGCCAATAGTCCAAAACATATCTACTTTTATGGAAAATTTGGTGCATATCCCCGATTTTTAATTGCTTTATGTACTAAGGCGATCTCCAACACTCAATTACCAACCCTACAAGCCCAGCGATACTCTCAACTCTCCTCAGAACAACAAGCAGTTAGTTTAAATGCCTCCTATCAGTTAACAGACAAAATTTATGAAGGATTAGATTGGCAGAGTGAAATTCTCCTCGTAGAACAACGCTCTCTTGGAGACACTTTATTTATCTGGGATGATACAGGATTAATTGGATTTGCCATTTGTCATTATGGGACAGGCTCAGAAGCACCCAGGGAAAACTGTTACGTTAAGTTGGCAGCAGCCCAATCAGCCGAGGCATTTGAGCAGTTGCTCGATGAGTGTGAAGCCTTAACCATAATCCTGGGAATGTCTTCCCTTGTGGCTGGCGTAGATACCGCTTGTGTCGATGCTTACCGCCGAATGATAGCACGAAAGTTTCGCCTATCTGCCCTTTCCGTCTCGATGCACAAACCCAATCAAACGGGTTATAGTCGTCCTGATGTTTATGTAATTGAAGATCGACGTTAACTTTTTCTTTTTAATAGCGATCGCTACTAATAATCAATAAATATAATTTGAATAAAATAAATAAGCACGACCTAAATTAAATCGTTTGTTCGATGAAGAAAAAAATAAAGTAGTGAAAGTTAACCTTGGTGAAGCTAAGGACAAGATTTAGTCCTATCACGGCGAAATTTAAGCCTTCCCTACTGGATAGATAAAGTCCAAGAACTAATCTAGTTAGATACATTAGTACAAAGAACCCAGTTGCAGAATCCTGTGACTGCTTTTTGTGACGTTCTCCCACATTAAGTCTAGCGACTCTAATGTGGGCTTCTAAAATAAAGATAAAGATAATTGCGTATATCTTATCCCAGAAGTTTCCTGCTTCACAGGCTGGCTATCGCC
>JASJDI010000075.1 GCA_030065155.1 Xenococcaceae cyanobacterium MO_188.B29 | reverse complement strand
AAAATAGGATTTCCACACAACTTTAAAAGTTTACCCATTTGGCAAAAATAATTAGAAAAAAAGTAGTTGCTCTATTTGAACTTTAATTTGGTTTAAATCGTTACTTAGTTTTCCCATCTCCTTAAGCTGACAAAGGTGTAGATTCTTCTTCAAGCTGAACTATTTCCTTCTTGGCTTTCAGTTCGCCGTATCTATCCGCTAAAGCTCTCAAAATTGTTTCAATATCAGTAAGTGAAGCCGAAAAAATTAAAGACTTCCATTCTGCTTCTACATAGTCTGCTTCAGTAAGCTTATCTAGTGCAGTAAGCTTATCTCCTGATAGCTGAATTAGAAAATAAAGTCTTGCCTCAATTGGAAGTGCATCTAGAAGCTTCTCAAAACTATCAGAATAAATGCGCTGACGGTCATTTCTGAACAAGCTGATCATCTTTTCGCTTACACCAGATTGTTCGCTAAGTCGTCTAGCGTTAATCCCAAAGTTTTTTAAAGTTTTATCAAAAGCTTTACTGATCTTCAAAATTTGCTGTAAATATGCTTTACTAATGGGTGAAAGGGTTTACTTGATAGGAAATATTATAACGAAATAGACACACAACCAACAGTTTAATCGTAACACTGAAGTTATAGCTGCAAAAAAAAGGTTTAAGCTTCTTGCGGTCTTCAGGCGAAAATTGATATTCACAACTTATATCGACAATGGAAGTTTACAGCTTCCTTGACTCACAAAAAGGCCAAACCAAGGTCTTTTAAAAATTAGTACTTTAAGGATAGCAATTTTCATCAGCAGAAGAAACCGTAGAAGCCACAAAAAATTACTGAGGCTTCTGTACCATGCTTGAAAGCGATTCATCGCAACAACAAAATTCAATACCCCTGCACCCAGACCACATCCAAAAATCTCACCAACATGAATGGGTTACAGGTTCAGCCATTGACCCCTTGCTTACGTCACTAAGCATCATCTCCCTAGAGGGGTTGACAGTCTATGACTACCTGCTCATATCAGACTCTCTACCCAGAAGAAACGATGGAAGAGTAAGCGATTCAGTTTACACAAAATACTTCCCCCTGGAAAACGGTGGCTGGTGGTGTAATGGTGTAGACGTACTCAATAATTTTGAACCCTCACTCTGGGGACAATTCAAACCAAACACCCCCCGAACATCTCAAAAATTCAAGGGTTTTGGTCAACCTCCCCAAATTAAAACAGTTAAATACGAGCCACCACCAAAACTGCCTACTAGCATTTTTGCCCTAGCTGTCCCCCTGCACCTCTGGCAAGCCATAGCCAACCGTTATCAAGTTCCCCTACCAAAAGACATCGTAGTCACCCCAGAGGGTAGAGCATTAGGCTTTTGGCAATGGGTAATAGCTAATCCTAAAATTCCCTTAATCATTACCGAAGGAGCGAAAAAAGCAGGAGCAATCATTACCGCTAATTATGTAGCCGTTGCCCTACCAGGAATTTATAACGGTTATCGCCAACCCAAAAATGATTATGGTCAAAAAATTGGTAAACCTTATCTAATACCCGAGCTAGAAATATTTGCCGAGAACGGAAGAGAAATAATTTTCTGCTTTGACCAAGACCAAAAACCAGCAACCATCAAAAACGTTAGGACAGCAATTAAAACCACAGGAGGATTATTTACACAGAAAGGCTGTAAGGTATCTGTAATTAATTGGAATACGAACGAGAAAGGAGTAGATGACCTGATCGTCGCTAAAGGAGCAGATTTCTTCCACACCCTCTATAAGAACCGTGTACCCCTCTCTAACTTCAATTTAAGAGAATTCCTCGACTTATCCAAATACAACCCGTTAATCGTCGATGAGCGTTATCTGGATGAAAATTTGGTCGCTCCTTCCACTGCGAGCGTTATTGGACTCAAATCCGCTAAGGGGACAGGTAAAACCGAATGGATAGCCAGAATGGTCGCCAAAGCTACTCGTCAAGGGCAGCGAGTCATCGTCATAACCCATCGAGAACAACTAGCCATTACCCTAGCCAACAGATTTGGTATTGATTACCGCACTGAAATTAGAACTAGTGTCACTAAGGGCTGCGTAGGTTATGCCCTCTGTATCGATTCCTTACATCCTCACGCTAACCCACCCTTTAACCCCGATGAGTGGCGAGAAGCCCTGGTTATTATTGATGAAGCCGAACAAGTATTCTGGCATGCACTTGATTCCGATACTTGTCAAAATAACCGAGTGGCTATTATCGATAGCTTTAAGCAGCTTCTTCAAACCGCCGTAGGTACTGGAGGAAGAGTAATCCTGGCTGATGCGGATTTGTCGCCGATAGCTATTGATTATGTTAGAGCCTTAATTGGCTTCCCTGTCGAAACTTGGGTAGTTGAAAATAAACATAACCCCAATCAAGGTAAGAGAAAACTAATCAGTTATTCGGGTAATGACCCCAGGAAATTAATCGATGCTCTGATTAGGCATATCAAAGAAGGTTTCCGCGTCCTAGTTCATACCACAGGACAAAAAGCCAAATCTAAATGGGGCAGCATCAATCTTGAATCCTACTTGAAAAAGAAATTTCCCCAACATAAAATCCTCAGAATTGACCGAGAATCGGTATCTGAACCAGGACATCCTGCTTATGGCTGTATGGATTCCCTTGATCAGGTTTTATCGAGCTACGACATTGTTATTTGTTCCCCAGTTATCGAAACAGGGGTAAGTATCGATCTCAAAGGACATTTCAATTCCGTCTGGTGTATTGCTATGGGAGTACAAACTGTAGACGCAGTCTGTCAAACCACTGAACGCTTAAGAGATAATGTCCCTCGCCATATTTGGATTAAGACCACCGCTAAAGGTAACAGGATTGGTAATGGAGCAACTTCAATCAAGAGTCTACTCTACTCTGAGCATAAGGCAACCAATGCCAATATTAGGCTGCTACAGCAAGCCGATATTGATGATTTTGACGATTTAGATGTTAATTACTCCCGTGAATCTTTCCACACTTGGGCTAAAAGAGCTTGCTTGGTTAACTCTGGTAAGAATGACTATCGGTCAGAGATTCTCAGTAAATTGATTGAGGAAGGTTACGAACTCTATGACCCTAATAACCCAGAGCGACCAGATCAAGTCAACGAGGAACTTAAACAAGTTCGGACTGAAAATTATCAAGAATTCTGCCAAGAAGTTTCTGATATAGAAGCCCCTGATGCTGCGGAGTTAAAAGAATTGAAAACTAAACGAGCCAAAACTAAAGCAGAAAGACTTAAAGAAAAAAAAGGTAATTTAATCAACCGCTATGGCATAGAAGTAACTCCTGAGCTAGTAGCCAAAGATGACAATGGCTGGTATAACCAATTAAAACTACATTACTACCTGACCATCGGTAATATTTATCTGGCACAGCGTGACAAGCGTTCTTTAGCTGGATTAACTGAGAACAGTAATGGTAAAGCTTTTAAGCCTGATGTTAATAAACGGACTCTCTCGGCTACGGTTAAGGCTTTAGAGATTATTGATATCCAACAATTCTTTGACCCTGAAGCTAAGTTTACTTCTAACTCTTTAGCTGATTGGTTTGAGATGGTTAAACAATATCGCCACGAAATTAAGATTTTGTTGGGGGTGAATATTAATCCTGACAAGGATAGTCCCATAACTGTGGCTCAAAGAATACTTAGCAAGTTTGGCTTGAAACTGGAGCTTTTGTATTTCCGAGGCAGTCGTCAAACCAAACAACGGGTTTACGGCGGATGTCAACTCGATGCCGATGGACGAGCAGCTATATTTGCTAACTGGTTAGAACGGGATGAGAAAATCTCTCAGTCTGAATCCGTTCTCACCCTTTCTTAAAGAATATATATTACGGGGAGACTGTTCTCAGCTAATCTTATCTAGCTCTAGGAGATTCATGCCTCAATATCGTCAAAATTCTACTGTCCATAAATCATGAGTATCATTTTCAAACAGAAGCTCAGCAGTACAGTTATTTGAAGTTGAGTCAATAGGGTGTTCATCCCCTTCTGTGAGGTCTACAGTTTCATGCTCTGACCCCCATTCAAAAACTTCATATAAAAAATAATGTTCGCCGTTGTCATTTTCGATGGGATTGAAGACTAATATTTCCCACCAATCAAACAAGGTAGGGGAAAGTTGTTTGAGCTTCCAGACTTTGACTAGTTCGAGAAGGTCTGGCTCGACTTCTTGAAGGTCAATAATAGTAGACCAAGTGTTCTGTAAATCTTCGATGGTTATACCAATTTTTTGTGCAACAAGGTGGTTGATATCTTCGTTGTGTTGGGTCATTAAAGCTCTGGATGTAAAGATGTTGTTGGTGTCAAGTACGGGGAATTCTTATGACAGGATGTTGAAAAGGTTCTCACCTTTTCCTAAAAGATATATATAAGGGGATGTACATGACTATTAGACCAGATAACCAAGAACAAATAAAATCTCTCGGTTTAGAATATTTTTCATAAAATAACTAACTCTGATTACGAAAAACAAGGCTATAATCCCAGAGATTTTGGGGATAAGTGAACAAGGAATCAGCCTTACCATCAATGCCTAAGTCAGAGGGGATAAGAATGAGATTAGTATTATTTCGGAAAAATTGCCAAGTAGGCTTGGGTAAATCTTGGGGAGAACGAGAGCCTAAAAAAAGAAAATACTTAGGTTTATCGGGATTATATCTTATTCCTTGATTTACATATTCCTCAACTAATTTCCCCTCAAATATTTGCGATACACCCTGTTCGGTATTAGAAATCTCAACCACATAAGTTGAGCCAATTACCGCGCTGATTTCTAAGCGGATAGGCTGTGATTCGTTTCGCCAAACTAGTTTGCCATTGAAGACACTACCTTGTTTGAATGCAGCTTGAGCAATTGAGATTCTTTTTTGCTTTTCCTGTCGTCTTTTCTCTTCTAATTTAGCTATTTCTTGCTCTTTTAATTTCTCTTCAATTTCCGCATCAGTTTGTAGTTGATTATTGATAGTTGTGGGGTCAGAATTAGTATTCGAGGATGGTAAGGATTGAGTAGGCAGAGGTAAATTATTTTGAGCTACTTTTTGAGTTAAAAAAGATTGATAGAAAAAGAAACCATAACCTACAATAATCCCCACAGCAATTAAGGGATATTTGCGACCGATAAATACTATATATCTGACGGCAAAAGCTAGATAGATTTTGGATTTATGCAATAGAGAATTAGCTATATTATTCATCTTGTTCTTGTTTTAATTTTTTGTTCGGAGAATTGGCTCGATTGCTAATATTGCTCATTTAATTACTAGTAACTAAGAGGGGAACTACTTTTAATTGGTCGTTTTTGACTATTAAACGTGCCTGATAAATTCTTTTAGCTTGGAGATCGAAGAGGTCATCTCCTAACAATTCTTTGAGTTCATCTGTAATTCCCCTACCTCCGTATTCTTGGGCTTGTTCGTAGGTAGAATTAACCAGTTTTTCTAAAGGTTCTTGCTCGATAATTAAATTAATGCCGTAATCTTTGGCCAGTTTTTTGGCGAGAATTACTGTTAATTGTGCCGTGCCTTTACGATCCAACCTCAACAGAGGAATTACTTTGTCAATCCTGCCTAAAAATTCGGGAGGAAAATAACCACAGTCTTTGATGATTCTCTTGGCGGATTCTGGTTTCTCCGCTATTTTATCTGCTTTAATATTTGAGGTTAGGATACATATTGTATTTTCTGGGGCATCACATTGACCTAAATTATCCGATACCCTCCCTTCGTCAAAGAAGGCTAACATTTGTCGCCAGAGTGATTGATGGGCTTTCTCTACTTCGTCAAACAATAACAGCAAACAATTTTTTTGACTATGACGAATGGCATTAGGTAAAGCCCCGCCATCTTCACTACCTACATAGCCTTTAGGAGAACCAAACAAATTGCTAGCTTTATGACTCTCTGCATACTCTCCCATATCAAAGCGGGTAAGCTTTGTCTCTAATGCTTCCTCTAGAGCTTTAGAGAGTTCGGTTTTACCCGTTCCTGTTGGGCCAGGGAGGAAGATGACCAGGGGCTTTTTGCTAGTCGATGCTAGTTTACCTAGAACCATACGCACTAGAGTATCAATGGCAGCATCTTGACCGATTACTCTTTTCTTGAGTTTGGCTTTGAGTTCTTCTCGATCTGGTAATTTGTAGTTTGAACCAAATCGAATCTCGTCGAAATTTAATTGAGGTTGGATTAATTCAGGTTCTGGGGATTTAGTCGCAATTTTTGAGTCTATTATTTGGGGCTTTCTAATTTCTGGGGGGACAGGAGAGGGAATATTGTCGCTATCTGAAGTTAATTTATTTTCATCTGTGGTGATATTATCGGTGGGAATGGTTTGAGGCTCTAGACCCAACCAATCCTCAAAATTGCTATTTCTCTTTTCTCTAGGCAATAAAGAGTAGATAAATAGTAAAGTTACTCCTGTAAAAATCAAGAAAAATAAGAGAGAAGATATAGCAGGAATTAAAGCCAAAAGATTGCCTAAGATTACAAATACCAACCAGCCAAATAATAACCAAGCCAAAATTTTGAAAATCATTTTCACTCCTTTAAATTTAATAATTTAAATTTCACGCCAAATTTTTAGAGGCTTTAAACTTTGATTAGTTTTCCCCCAATTAATTGAAATTATTTCTGCTCCTAAATCTTGTTTATATTGTGAAAAGATCGATATTTTATGCCAACCTTTATCTAAATATATATCTCCTCCATTCGCAGATTCTAGAATGGAATCATCAATTTTAACTGAGAGTAGATTCAGGGCTAAACTTTTATCTGACCAAGCTAGGGGCAGATTTAAAATAAAACGATAGTATCCTAAGTTTTTAACGAGAAAATAGCCAGAAGCTTCTTGAAAAAGAGGAGAATTTTCATCTAGGTTAGTTAGGGTTAAATTATTAGTTTTAATTGCCTCAATTGGGCTATAGTTAGCGGGATTAGGATAAAGGTTATTATCGATATTCTTATAAATCTTAATTATGCTTCCTGGCTCTAGTTTTCTTGGCGTTTTAGCTAGATGGTTAGGATTGTTGTTGGGTAAAGCTTTTGGGAAAGTAGAATTATTAGTTATGGTCTGTTGAGAATTAGTTGGCAAACTATTATTGGCTAGCCCCAAAATAAGTTTGTAGCCTATACAGATTAGAAAAAAGATAAAGGCTAATCCAAATAATTTATCGAGAATCTTATCGAAAATTCTATTCATTTCGAGAGTTTAGTTCATGAAAATTAAGAAAGTTTGAGCTAGATTTTTTATCATCAAACTTATAAAGAGTATCTTCAGATGTTGATGATAAATCGGCGTTAATATCGTTAGTTTCTTCTTTTTCCGAATCAACATCAAAAGTCCCTTCGGGTTCAGTGTTTTCTGTTTCGGTATCTTCTTCTGGAGCAGAAGCGGTGATTGCGGGGGGAATTTCTAAATTATTTGGTTCATTAATTTGGGGATATTGCCGATAATCGAAATGGATTAAACTGGGGTTGAGGTTACAAAGTTTTAAATAGGCTTGTAAATCGGGTAGGTTCTGAATTTCGCTAGGCATGACTACAGGACGAGTTTTAATGCTGCGATTTAATCCATTCCGATCTCTGGTGCTTAATTTGCCGAATTGAATAGCGGTGCTAATCTCTTCAATCTCTTGTTCTCCCAGTTCTAAGGAAGCTTTTTTAGAGGTGTCGGAGTCTCCACAGCGAAAGACAAATTTGTTTTGTAATCCCTGGAGGATTTCTTTAGCTCCGTCTTTGCCATAGATATCTTCCAGTTGACCAGAGGTTTGATAGCCCACCAGGGTTGTAGCTCTATATTTACGTCCTTGGCTTAGGAGTTTACCTAATGTTGGTAGTTTTCCTATACCTGGTAGTTCGTCGGCAATTAGCCAGAGATGAGGATAAGCTTTATCTTCTTCTCGTCCTAAAACTCCCAAGGTGGCTAAGTCAATCCAAGTTCTCAGTAATGGTTTGCTGGCTGCTAAATCACGGTCGCGAACGATTAAGAAAACCCAGTTCTCCTCTTGATTGGTACACCATTCAGTGATTCTGAATGGTTCACGATTTTCGCACCAATGATTGAGATGTTGAAGAAAGTTTAGTTGCAGAGAGGCTGTAGCCATTACTCCTGCTGCTTGTTCTTCTCCACCTAATAAGGCGGGGCTGATTCCTCCTTTGAGCTTCTTGATTAAATCTTTGGGGGTTGAGGTTAGGTCTTGCCAGAGATTTTCAATATTACTGTTGATTCTGAGTAAGTCGGTTAGTAAGGCTCTACCTGCGGGGGCAAAGAATTTATCATTACCATCGGTTTCGATTAAGGCTTCACTGAAAAATTCGGCGGGCGCGTCTTCACTCCAAAAGTTCCAGTTCCTAGACCTTTTATCGTAAAGGCTCAGAATTACATCACCTTCACGACCAAATCTAGAATAGTATTGCCCGTTAAGGTCGAGGATTAAGCATTTTTGTGGTCTTTTTTGTTGTAGCTGAAGTAATAGACTATTAATCGCCTGGGTTTTACCTGTACCAGATGCACCAGCAAAACTAATATGTCTGAAGGTAAGGAATTCAGGTAATCTAATCTCTTCTCTGCCTAGCTTTAAATCGAATTCAGTGGCTTGATATTTGGCATCGATTTCAGCAATTAATTCTTCTGGCTTAAGAAATTTAGCACCTCTTAAAAACCTTTCTGCGGTATATTTTTTTCCTTGCTGCTGAAAATAAACGATTAATCCCAGGCAAGAGCCAAAAGAGCTGAGGGAAAAAATATATTTACACTGATTTAACAAACCAGTAATTTGATGTATTACGGGTTGATAGGTTTGAAGAGTAGTGGCAGCTTCTGAGGAACAGCCGAAGGGCAATTGACAGAGAAACCATGCTGTATAGTACCAACGCAGCAATTCGAGAGCATTTTCAGGAGCTAGCAGAGCAAAGAAAATTAGGGTAATTATTGCTCCACAAACAAGAGAAACTAGCAGCAGCCAGCAGAAATTCTGAAAGCCAATTTCCCAATTATTTTTGGTAATCTCCTGACCAAACCCAGAACCAATCTTCATCGTTTCAGAACTTCCTCTAGGATTTTCAAGGATTGTTCTAGTCTTCTGGCTTCTAGAGAGGTGGCAGCTTCATTATTTTCGGCTTGACTTTCAATTGCCCCCCGCACAAAAGCCATATCTACTAATCCTGATTGTAGGAGTTCGCACAGCTTGAGTAGTATTAGTTCGCATCGCTCTTGTCTGAGAGCTAAATTTTCTAGTTCTTTTTGTGAATTGGCTCGGTCTAGCTCTCCTCGTTTCAGTTTTAAGTTGATTAGATCGTTAACATCGATTCCTAAAATTCGGCTTTCTGCTTCGAGAGCTTTAAGCTGTTCTCTCTGGATGTAATATCTCAGTCCAGGCATACTTTATCTGTTGTGTTGATTACTGGGAGCTAAAAACTTTGTCTTTAATTAGCATAAGAAAAAAATCACTGTAAAAATACTGAAAGATATATTTTCTTTACATTTTTGAGCTTAAATAAACTTGACTGTAGCTTGGTTTACAATTCACCTTGTTCAAATTTTGTTCAAGCTCTGTGGACGATTCTTGGTTATCTTTTTAGCCTTCTTGTTTTTGGTTGTTGTTCTGTTTCTGGAGAAGATTTAATCGATTCTGATTGTTGCTTGGCTTTGGTGGAATCTAAATCTTTATTTGGTTGCTCGGTTTGCTTGGCTTGCTTGGTTTGATTTTTCAAATGTTCGCCATACATTTGTTTGATGACATATTTGTCGTAAACATTTCTGACATTTTGGTCTACTTTATCTCTAATTTCTTTGTGGGCTGAAGATTTTACATTCAGATTGTCTAGGACTTCGAGGGGATTTTGTTTAGCTTGGCTTTGTTTTGCTTTTTCAAGTAGCTTTTTTTTGTCTTGGGAGTAAATATCTAAGTTGTATTTAGCTCTACTAGCAGCTACATAGAAGCTTTCTTTGCTGAGAGTTTTATCTGAGGTGGCAGAGACTAATACTCTGTTGGCTGTTTTGCCTTGACTACTGTAGGTGGTAGTCACTAAGGTATGGTCTAAGTTTTGAGGTTTATTTAGATCGATTACTTCTCTCTTGCCATTGTCATACTCTATGGTGGCGGTGTTAATATCATAAATCTTAACGATTTTGAATTCTTGTCCGTTCCTTCTCTCTAACTGGGCATTATTTTTAGTCCATTTGAGTCTGTCTCCTTCGGCTATCTCAATTTGTTTCTTTTCATATACGGCTTTGTGAAATTGGGCAGGGTCAACGATGTTACTATTATTGAACCTAAGTTTATCTCCTTCAATGCTGCTAACGGTGTAGAGTTCTCCTTTGGCTAGCCCCAAATTCTCATAATCTCTGAGGGGCATTACTACATCACCTTCTTGGTAGTGATGAGCATATTTATTTTGCACAGTGGTTAAATCTTTGGTTTTAAGTTTAGTGCTTTCTATTTCATGACCTAAACTGCCTTCCTGTTTGAGTTGTTCTCTGATTTCCCCTAAGATTTCTTCTCTGTCTTTATTTGTACCAGCGAGGATGAGAGTCTTTTTTCTCTCTTCTGGGCTTAGGTTCATATAGTCACTGGCGATTTGGTTAGCCCGTTCATCTCCAGAGTCTTTGATTCTGCCGTTTTCGTCGAGAATTTTAACGCCATCATTAATTTGTCCATCGGAGATTTTATCTACTGCTGCTTTTAAGTCTTGGCTTTTCTGCCTCATGGACTGATTGAGGTAAGCAGTTTCTATTCCTGCTTTCTGGAGAGATTTGAAAGGGTTTCCTGCTTCTACTGCTGATAGTTGTCTGGTGTCGCCTACTAGTAAGACTTTTGCTTCCTCTTGTTCTGCTCTTTTGAGTAGTGCATGAGTATCTTTGGCGTTGAGCAATCCTGCTTCATCTACAATCCAAATTTGTCGAGCAGAATTTTCTTTCCAATAGTCTTGTTCAATTCTATTTAATTGCTGTTCTTGTCTTTCTCTGCCCTGTTTTGATTGTTTGGGCATGGGTGATGATTTAAATTTGTTTTCTGGTTGTTGGGGGGTAATTAAGTGGCGAGCTACGGTATTACTTTCAATACCTATTTCGTCACCTAAGACTTTGGCTGCTGATGCTGAGGGGGCAAATCCTTTAACTAGATATCCTCGTTCTTCGGCAATTTGTTTGAATTCATCTAAAGCGTAGGTTTTACCTGCTCCTGCTTTTCCCTGCCAGGCGATGATTGAATCTTTTGAAGTGCTGGCAGTCATAACTGCACTATATTGACCTTTGGTTAGTTCTTTGTCTTTTAATCGTTCTGCTACTTTTTGGCTGTTGGCAACTTGCCCAAATGCTCCTTTCCCTTCGTTAACCATTCTGATGGTATCTAGTTCGCGGTTGAGGGCTTTGAGGGTGGTGTATTGGTTGTCTTTGGCTTTGAGTAGGTTTTGATTTTGGTCGATCGATGTTTGGAGTTCATTCCAGGAATAGTTACCGATTTCTGAGAGGGCAAACTTTTCTAGTTCTTCTTGTTTGAAGTTGACATTTCGTTCTGAGGCATGGGCGATGGCTTCTTTGATGGCTTGATCTGGGTCAGAATTTTCTGAGGTTGTTGTCTTGGGGGGAATGGTTTGATTTTTTTCCTGCTCACTAATATCACTACCCTTTTTTTGATACAGGGGATTTGCTTGAGGATGTTTAATACCAACAATGTTCACTTCGGCTTGCCAGTATTTTTGTAGTTCTTCTCTGGGTATTTCTTGACCTTTGGGTTTTCTAGTTTTTAATGATGCGAGTTCTCGCATTTTGGCTGAAGCATCTGCACCGACAGCATTAACAATCTGTTTTCTTCGTTTGGAGAAATGCTCTAGCTGTTCTTTGGTATAGCCCTTAAGCTCAAAATGTCCGCTTGAACGTTGTTCTATTTCGTAGCCTAATTGTTTGGCTTGATGAGCTAGTTCGTTTTGGTAAATTTCGCTGAGTAGCTTTTGATTTTTGAATATATCGTCGTTTCTCAGGCTGTACCATTTTCCATCGGATGATTGTGTACCATTAATGACTACTGCATGGGTATGTAGTTGGGGGTCTTTTTCTCGGCTGGAGTCGTGATGAAATTGACCGATAATTAGATTGCCAGTGCTGACTGCTTTTCGTTCTCCATCTTCTCTAATTCTAGTGCTGGCATAGCGTTCTTCTACAACTGATAGAGCTGTTTTCACAGCTTTTTTGTGGGCATCTTCTAAGCGTTCGTCTCCGTTGACTAGCACTGCTAACGAGACGCTTTTAGGGGCGGAGAAGGTTAAATCTATTCCTGCTCGTTCTTTGTAATTGGCGTGAGTGGGAGGGCGTTTTCTAAATCTCTCTCCATTGGGTAATTCACCGTGTAGGAGGTTTGAGAATTCTTCGCCTTCGATGTTGCCCATAAGTCCTAGTTCTTCTGAGCCTTTGCCATACCATTCAGAGTTTTTCTTGGATTCTTCCTTGCTGTAGTAGTTTTCTTGGCGATAATAATTTTCGGCTTGTTTCGGTGTTACCACCGTGGCACGCATCATTTTGGTTTTTATCCGTCAATCCCTAATAGATATTAGAAGAAATTGTAACCTTGTAATTTAACTAAAGAACAATCCCAACATATTGAGCTTTCAATCCCTAAGAAGTATTAGAAGAAATTTCACCTAATGCTCAACCAGAACAGGAAGATAATCCCCTAGCTTTCAATCCCTAAGAAGTATTAGAAGAAATTTCACCTGCGGGATTCCAGAGGTCAAGCTCCAACTGGATTGGCAATATCTCTAGCGCGGTAGGATTAGATTTTCGCCTTTTCCTCTTTCGACCTTTGGTCAAATTCTCTGTATTGCTTGCTGTATCTGGTGCGCGAAGGCTTAGACTATCCAGATCGCCTTCTAAACTAGATAGATCAAAGGATTGAGCTTCTTCAGGAATTGATTGAGATTTACACCGCGACAGTACCGCGCAATTTTTCTTCTGCTTCCTATTGTTTTTAGCTCTCTTACGAGAGGGGATTGTGGGTGCATCACACCCAGATTCTATTAAAATAGATTCCTCCTGCACTGACTCCTGCTTGACAGCAGTTTGTTGTGAGTCCTTCAGAGGCTTAACCTTCCCCGTCAAAGCGGGGTAGCTTCCGTTGAAGTCTGCTTTAGCTCGGATATTAATCGCTGCTGCTACATCCCGTGGTGCTATATAGCTACATTCCGAGCATCTATGAGTACGTTGACTCAAAGCTTTTTTTTGTCTATGACCACATCTAGGACAATCCTGAGAAGTGTAATGTGGTTTGACTTTGATAAATTCTCTGTTGCTAACTTCAGCTTTGTCTTTAATCATGGTCAGTAGTTGTCCTAACCCCGCATCAGCAAAACTCTTATTTAAACCTGATTTAGCTTTGGCATTATTACGTTCCCATCCTTTGCCATCTTCTCTCTTTTTGGGTTGAGGACGACGATTGAGATTAGAAATTTTGATATCTTCAACAGAGATCGCCCCAAAGGTACGCACTAGATAAGTAGAAAGTTTATGGTTAAAGTTACGCCTACGCAACCTAATCTTTTCGTGAGTTAGAGCTATTTTATGCTTGGTCTTTAACTCATTCTTAAAAGGTTGTTTAATACCTTTGATTATTTCAAGAATTTTGTTTTCGGCTTCTGTTCTGACCTTAGAATCTTTAGGTAATGTAAGTATCTGTTTTTTTAGTTTCCTTGCTTCACCAAGCAAAGATTTACGATAAGATTCTTGTCTGGCTTGCTTTCTCTGTAATCTTCTTAATCGCTTTTGAGCTTTTCGATAATACTTTGGTGGGTCTATTTGCTTGCCAACATCATCAGAATAAATATATTGCAATCCTACATCAATACCACAAGCTTTATTAGATGGTTTTTCTGGTTTGGTTGTTATTTCCCCTATTAGCTGTAAGTAGTAACCCGATGGACGTTTGACTATTCTAAGATTTTGGGCATCAAACACATCCTTCCATCTTTTTGCTAACCCGTGATTAACTACTTTTAATTTACCTAACAAATTCACTCCAGGGCATTTTACCTTGTCTTCTAATACTGTTATTTCGTCAGGCTGAATACAGTAAAGACTAGTGATTTTATCCCCTCTCAATTTACTCTTAAACTTAGGGATATGGGCATTTACCCTACTGTAATCCTTATCAGCATAAGCCTTCCAAGATTTCGCTAAATTGTATAAAGTACCTTTAATAAATGTCATAGGAATATCCATGCCCTTAAACTGCTGATATTCCGATAATCTGGTTTTTGTTAGGTATCCAGTTAACCCCATGTAAGTATCACGTTTTAAGCGTGGGTTACTGGGTAAAAGTCGAGCGCAAACTGGTAGATATTTATTCTTCTCGCCTATGGCAATTGTAGATGTAGCCTTAGACGAGAATTTTCGCTCGAACTTAAGACCTCTCCTCTCTGGTGGTTCTGTTTTTAATCTTTCTATTTCCAACTTAATACGCTGGATAAATTGATTTAATTTTTGTTTTTTAACTTTTTTATCCGCAGAAGATAGCTTCTGTTTCTTTAAATCTTTTATCTCTTGTTTAACTTGCTCTATTTGATATTGGAGTGTTTTTTGAAGCTGTTTGTCATAATAATTGCATTGATGATATTCCAGAAGCAATTCTAGCCCAAGATTCCAGACAAAGCGCAATGAATCAAGCCAGCTATCAATAAGTAACTGCTGCGATTTATCTAGCTGTAGCTTAAACTCAATGGTTTTCATTGCTCTGGCAAATTCTAGATTGTATTTATAGTACTAACAAAAACGTTACAAGGTTGAGTACTGCTCAAGGTTTGATTGGGCGGTGAAACGAAATATTTAGGTTGGCTATCTGAGGCAAGTCAGACCAATAACGCGCCCAACTCTAACTTTCCACAATACATTGGCATTATAGTAAATATTGCTCTATTTCTTCACGAACTTTCTTGGTTAACTGCAATCTTTGTTCCTCCCTCTCCTTGGCTCTATGAACTGCTTCACTATTTCTTTGTGCTTGAACCTCGATCGCTCCTCGTAGATATCCTAAGTCTAGTAATTCTGCTTCATTGATAACACAATAGCGTTTGAGGATTAGTTCACAATTTTGTAATCTGTTGGCTAGATGGGAGATCTCTTTTTGAAGATTTTCTAGGGCTTGTTTATCTGAGGTGGGAGCTTCTAGTTTAATTTTGACTAAATCTTCTACGCTAATCTTGAGGCGTTCTGCTTCTGCGTGGAGGGCTTGTAATTGCTCTGTTCCGACGTAAAACTTTCTTCCTGGCACTTTGATTACTCATGACTATTGCTCTTTTATAGTAGGAATCTGCTGTTATCCTTGTGGCGATCGAGTTACAAAAGTTGACCTACTTTTGATTTACTGTCCCTAGTGTTTGTTCAAAGTAAATTTAGTTATGAAAAATGATTTAGCTGTTTTTTGTTCAAGATGTGACCCCAACATTTGGGAGTGACGTGTGAAGCAGCTTGCTGCGCGGAATCATGGAGCAAAGCGTAATGGTGCAGCTAATATAAGGATTTTAATTAGTTTATTTTTATTTGACCCATATTTTACCATAGATTTCATCGACCAATAGTTACCTAGTTTATGGTTAATAGGGGTAATTAGATTGAGTTTTCCTCGGATATTAGGAAGCGATAACCTACTAATTTTCCCCCTATCCATTTTTTAGTGATGATTTTGTTAGTGGTCAGATTTTTTAGAGAACGACAAACCCGTGGTTGTTGGTAATTAAGGTGTTTAGCGATTTCTGCTTGCGATATTTCAACAGTTGTTCCATCAGCTTCAGATAGTAGTAATAAAAGCACTCGATAATCCTCACCACGTAGATTTTGAGTAAGTGCAACTTTTCTAATCCAGTTTTTAAGCATATATATTTTTTTCTAGCTACCAACTTGGTAGCTCTTGGTAATTAGGGTAAATTTATAACACATAAGATTATGCTTATATCATATATGTTATCTAATTAAAACACTATTGACTTGTTTAAAATACTCTTCAACTACCTACCAACAGCTACTAATAGTTACCCCTTGGTAGGTAAAAGTATTAATTTATATAGTTTTTAGCTCACAGATATCATTTAATTATCTGTGTTACCAAGGGCTTTACTTGTTGGTAATATGCTTGGTAACAGCCTTGGTACCAACTTGGTAGCTGTTGGTAGCTAAACAATTATTTTGAGAAAATTATGCCTAATAAAAAAGATTTAGAACAACAGTTTGGAATTTCCGATAATACGGTTTATAAAACTTTAAAAGCTTGTGGGTTGGAAACATCTAAAGAAGATTATTCCGATGAAGAGATAGAGAACCATTTTAAAGTAGCCCGTGAGATGATCTCCAATGGCAAAAGATATAAGGATGTGGAGCAGCATTTTGGTATAAATAATAATGATGCTCAGGCAGAACAGGCAGAACAACAACAAGAACAATCTGCTTCTAATCCTAGTGCTGCTGATGCTGTTGGTGTTGCTACAGCGGAAATGGCTGTTGATATGGTGACGGATGCAGTCAAGCAGGTTGCTCCTCATATACCCAATTTGATTGCTCATACTTTGGCTCAAGAGATGCGCTCTGATGAGATGAAATCTGCTTTTAATAATATGCGGGCGGAGGTAAGAGAAAAATCCACTAGTAATGCAGGTGTCGATTTTTTGCTCCAGAAGATGAATGGGGCGAAGCAATTGACGGGGGACAATCAGGAGAAGCAATTGCTAGAAGCATCGCCTGTGGAGTCAAAGGAGAACTAGAAAAAGTTGTCACTGAACTCATTGCCACTCAACAGCAAGAGTTAGCTGCTTCTGTGGAATCCGCTTTGTCTCAACTGAAGCTGAAGGAGCAAGAAATAAATCAAAAAGAATATGATTTAAAAGTTAACGCGGACGTGTTGTCTCGGTTGTACCGTCAATGGATTATTAATGGTAATCAGGTCAGGATTACTTTGGGTGAGTTGGAGTTGTGGCGGAGACAAGCCAAAGCAATTGAACGCTCACCTAGTCACCTAGCAACCATTGACGGGATTATCGAGTCAATTCAAAAAACTGTGACAGAAGAAAATAACCTTCTGCCCACTTGTGAGATTGATTTGGTGGTTTTCGAGCATCTTTTGCACGACCGAAAGGAATTTAATGAATTAGCTTTTTCTTTAATTAGTCAACAGATGCAGCCTAAACTTAACTTCGATTTCGAGCTTAATTTTGATGAAAAGTAAATGAATCCCCAATCCCAAAAACAGCAGATAAAGTCAAGACGCTCTCCTTCACGAACTACTGACTCATCATCGGGTTTAGCGAAACTGATTCTTGGAAGTGTAGGGGTAGTAGCAGTATTGTTAGTTGTTCAGTCTGCTCTAGGTAGTCTATCAACTCTTTTGCCATCCAGTAGAAAACTTAATCTCAAGCAGGTAGAACTCAATCCTACTGCTACTAGTCAAAAAGCAACCCAAACTGAAGCACCAAGATATGGCTTGGATGATAAGACTGTTAACCAAGAACAAGTGGCTATCTTTCTCAGAGATAATGGGGCGGAAGATGGAGATTATGTAACTTTGAGCGTTAATGGCAAGGTTTATGCTCCGAACGTATTTTTAAGAAATGCTGGCACTTCTGTTCTTGTTCCTCTTAACCCAGGTGCTAATCTGGTGCAAATTCACGGAGATAGAGATGGTGGTGGGGGTGTAACTTTAGCTGCTGATGTTTCCAATCAAGGTAATATGACTAGTTCAGCTTTTCCTGAAGGGGCTACAGCTATGTTTTATATTCTTCGTCGTTGATTTTACCTGAAATCTGTGGAATTTTAACCTCAATCAAAACGTCCTCTTGATGACCAACCAAGAGGGCGTTTTGCTATTTCTTTTACACTCATACAGAAGTATAACAATCTTTTTTCAAGTAGTATTTTAGTACTGAATATTTTTATACTTAATACAATCAATTCAATTCGTGTACATAATCATGCAAACATTTTCACCAAAAAGAGCGATTCTACCTTTTAAGGGTTATATGGGAACATCTTATTGTCAGGTCAATATCTACGATCTTCCAACACCAGTAGTAATTGTTTCAGAGTTAAAAGCTAACCAGGGGACATCAGCAGTAAATTGTATTGAGAGGGTAGCTTTGAATGTAGTCAAAGAATATGAATTAAATCCCGAAAACTGTATATTCATTCATCATTGTCCAAAAGGTGAAGGGATGTTTTGGGGTATGGAAGATTTCCATGAAGCTCCTATAAAATGGAACGGTAAAGAGTTCAAAGATACGGGTATTGGTAGGTGGAAACTGTTAAATCGTGATGAGGTAGAACAGTTGATAGGTTGTCACTTTGAAAATTAAGATAGCCCAATTGATTGCTACTCCTGTTTTATCCACTCTATTCGCCGAGATATTCTAGAAACTATAAAAAAGAAGGGTTCTAGGTAGTAAAGCGGTTTAGCTAGACGAGGCAAAAGCCATAAAGCTACTACATCGTCTAGCCACAAATCTTTTCAAGCAGCTTCTAAAACTCCCGTAACCGTATTGATTAACTGTCTGTCCTTGATAACCCTTTGCTTAATTTCGCGGATAAGCCAATCTTTGGGCTTATCTTTTTTGATTGTTTTGCCGTCAATTTTTTGAGTTCGAGTTTGAGTAATGCCCAGTTTTTTAGCCACTTTTCTGGCTTGTCTTAGCGTTAGTTTTTCAACTGCTTCTTCCCTTTGGTGCTGTTGGTTCTTCTCCTCGTCGATAACGTTAAATATTTCCTGCATTTGCTTTTCGATGGGTAGCTTGTTGAATTTCCTCTGTGGGGGTTTGGATCGGCACATCAGCAGTTGAAACGGGAACAAATAACCAGCACTCGAAGTAGAAAACGATGGCAAAAAGAACGAAACCTAACATGAATCTATCGAAATCAAACATTATGTAATCCTCTATTAGTGAAGTGATAAGAGTAAGGGGCTTTTGCGGTTTAATGATTAAGTAAAACGAAGGAAAAAACTTCAAACCTGAATCTGGAAATTTTCTAGAACTCTGTAAGGTAAATATTTTAGCTGAAAAAACTTGTAAGAAACTCTAGAAAAGATGGAGAGATATTTAATCTAGATTACTTTAATTTACTCTTTAATTAGAACATAAATAACTAAAAAAAATGACTCATAAATAAATATTTTATAAGTCATTTTTCTTTTCAAGTAGTTTTTTTATTCTTAAAGTGGCTCTTCTAGACTAGTTATTTTAGAGCTAGTCCTCAATTACAGCTTTACGGTTTTCCGTCTTTATGGCTTACCATATTTTTCTGTCAACATTTCGGTAACAACTTCTTTTAGAGTTTTTCCCTCTCTTTTACACTCGGCTACCCAGTGTTGTCTCCAAGATATAGGAACTTTAATGGTTAGACTAACTTCTTTCTCCTCTGGCTGTATTGACTCTTTTACAGCTTGCTGTATTTCTGGTTTTACGTCTTGCTGTATTTCCGTCTTGGAATCTACAGATTCTTGGCTTGATTGCTTGGCTTTTTTCAATAAATCCCCATACTTTCCAGTCATTGTAAAATCTCCATCATTTCCTTACCGAGTTGTTTGTAATCTGCCCAAAATTTACGCATATCCGCAATTTTTAAATCTCTAATGGGAACACCAGCCAAAGCAGCTTTTTTATACCCTTCTGTTCGGCGAATTAAAGTTTCAAATATAGGCACATTCGATTGCTTCAATTCAATTTTCATCACCTCTCCTTCTTTACTAGGATAAGGAGGAACAATAGTAATCAGAAAACGGAAAGCTGCTTTATCACCCAAATCTTCGGCAGTTTGTAGCATTGGCTCTAAGCTCACTACATCGGGGGTAGTAGGTAGAATTAAGAGATCGCATCCTTCTGCCAATTCCTGTAAATCGTTAGTATCAGGACGGGCAGGAGTATCGATAACAACGTAGTCATTACCGCCAATACTCTTCATGGCTTGTTTTTCCGACACTACAGAAAAAGGGATTGCACCCCGTCCCGCCCAAGATAAAGCTGTTCGGTTTGGATCGCCATCGATCAGGATAGTTTTTCCTAATTCACTAAAGAAAGTAGCGACGTGAATAGCAGTAGTGCTTTTCGCCACTCCCCCCTTGTACCCAGTCACGGTAATAATTTTCATATTTATACAGTTTTACGTAAATACAGCTTTACGTGATAACAGTTATATGTAATTACAGTTTAACTTTAGTCCATCTTTACGTAAATACAGCTTTATGTATTTACGTAAAGATGGACTAAAGGTTTCACTGTTAGCTCAGAACTACTCAAAGCATTCTTAGATCAATTTTGTAAGTGCGATGGTGCGACGTAGTGAAATCTTTTCTTTCGCTATCTATTCGGGAAATACTAAAATCTATAGCGTGAACGAAAGAAAAGAGCGCGCCTTCGCACTACCCAGGGATAAGTTCGTTTAAAATCATGTCAGGAATTTAAACTCTTGGTAGGCTAAGGTTAGCCAGAAAATAGAGGTGATAAAATTATGAAACTGAAAGGAATTATTAAAGGACAATCTATCGAACTATTAGAACCAATTGCTATAGCAGAGGGTTCTGAAGTCACTATTGAAATTTCCGAGTTAGAACTAGAAACCTTACCTGATTGGACAGAGTTACAAAAAGTCATTGGAGTTTGGAAAGAAGATACTGAAATTACCGAAATTTTTGCGGAAATAGATCGAGAACGTCATCTAGATCTCGGAAGAGAAGTTGATTTTGACACTTTGTAAGGTAGTTCGCTCATAATGTATTTACTAGATACAAATATTTGTATTGCTCTTCTCAAAAAAAATGAAAATGCTGTTTATAACTTTAGTTTAAAATATCAGTCTTGTTA
>JASJDI010000074.1 GCA_030065155.1 Xenococcaceae cyanobacterium MO_188.B29 | reverse complement strand
AACCCTGATGAGAAACAAGTAGAAATTTACCGTCAAGGACAAGACAAAGAAGTCCTAAATAATCCTAGTAACCTATCTGGAGAAGATGTATTATCTGGCTTTGTTCTCGATCTGACTGAGATTTTTGAATAGCTATTATTAATTAACTTACTCTAGAGGTAATAAATACCACATTGGTTTATCAGTATCCTGTGGAAGAAGATCGAGACTAGTTTGCACCTCTTTTTTCTGGCATAAATCAGCGACAGCTTGTAGGCTTTCTAATCTAGCTGAAAGTTCACTCAAGTTATCGAGATATTCGGCTATAGCAACTTGTCTGTAAACCCATTGTCGATCGAACTGAGAAGCGTAAGACATCTGAAACTCTACCGCAATGTCATCTAGCTTTTCTTGTTTTTTCTCTAGAGATAAATTGCGATCAACTAAGGAAATATCAGCAATCCTGTCAACTCTTTCTTGACTAATATGCTGCTTGAATACTGGGGCTGTGAAACGATAAGCTGTATTCAATTCGGAACGTTCTAAATCTAATAAATTATTTGCCCACTGTTCGGCATTTTGTTTAAATCTTGGTACTTCCAAAGCAAGTAATTCTTGTGTCTCTTCAAACTTACCAATTTCTAATAGTAAATGTGCTTCTGTTGCTGTAGCGACTGCCCATCCTTGAGTAGCAACATCGACTAATAATATCTTTTGGGGTTCTAATTCGGGGATAATTTGTAATGCTTGATCGGACATTACCATCCGAACTTTAGAAGCAACTTTTAAAGCTGACTGGATAGAAGTATCGGGGAAGCGATCTTTTGCTATTAATTCGGCACGTAGTTCGGCTATTTCTTTAATTAATATTGTCCGATGAAGTTCATTAATAGCTTGAGAAAGATATATTTGTCCTTGTCGATTTTGTTCTACTAATAAATGCAAGTATGCTAGTTGTCCAGATAAGATATCTAAGCGTTCGTCAATATTTTTAAATCCTGCTTCCATTGACTGCTGCATTTTACCCAAAGAATTTTGGATTTGATGGAGTTTATAGCCCATATAGGCAAATCCCACAGCACTAATACCTAAATTAAGTACGCTAGCTCCTGCTGCAATTTGAGATAATCCTAGTATGGGATTTAGCATTTGTTGAACTTGATTTATTTGATTGCTAACTCTATTCAGCTTATGAATAGTAATTCCTTGACCAACAGCATCTGTAGCAATTTTTGCTGCACCTAATGCTGGATTAGCTGCTACAGTCATTAAGTTATTGGTGAGTGCAGGAGTCTCTACTAGATGACGAACGATACTAGGAGGATTTCCAACTTCTCTAATCACTCCACCATACCGTTTCAAAGTTCCATTCAATAAACCCTGAATTATAGCTGGGTCTTTAATTAAAAAACTGGTATTAATTATCATAATTTAGAATCTCAAATTAACGACTATAAAACTCTGTCTTTTCATAAGCTTTACTTAAAAGTCGCTCGGAAACAGTGATTCTATTCGCATTATTAGCTAACTCGTTAAAAGCATCGATACGATCCATTTGATTAGCATCTTGCTTAAATCTAGAATCGATTTTATCCATTTCAATAGTGATAAAGTAAACATCGTATTCTGAATCAGCAACATGACCCTTGTAGTTATTAAATTCCGACTTAATTAGTGAGTTGTTAAATTCACTTTTAGTTCCAATCCATAACGCCTGAGTAGCACCGTATAATTGACTACTGTCTTCTTGAGTAAGTGTACTACTATTTTTCAAGGAGTTAATTAATTGACGATTACGATCACCATTAATTAAAAGAGCCAAAATATATTTTTCTGGCACATGAGATTGGCGAGGTGAATAGCTATCATTTTGATAGCTATTAGAACGATTATTATTATCTTTACGGTTTAAAATAAATAATAATAATCCTACTCCTGTTAGTATAGAAGCAATTAATAGTATTAGTTTATTTGACATTGTGTATTCTTCTTTCTCAATATTATTTTGTGTTTCCTTAATATTGCTTATTAGTTGCTCTTTTGAAAGATTTTCAAAATAACCTTTTACACATCCTTTTGTAAAACGCTTTTCAGTAATAATTAAAGATTTTCGATATACTTCTGAAAGCAATTCTAGAATGGAGCTATCTTCTAAACACTGATTTCCATATTTTTGTATCTTTTGAGATGTAGATAAAATATTGTGTGATTTACGAGGAAAAATTTCATCTATTGATAGTTTATTACACCAAGCAATAATTGCTTGGTCGAAGTCTAAAGATCGATAACGATACTCTCGATCCAATTCATCTAAAATTTCATTGAACTTACCAATAGGATTTTTGTCTAATGGATTAGGAAGTCTCATAATTTAAACAGACTCCTCTTTTAGTTGCTGATATATTTCGGTAACTGAAGATAGTTCCTTTTCAAACTGTTCCCAATACTCTGCTTGTTTTACTTCGTCTTTTTCTATGGCTTGTAATTGTTTATCAAAAGCTCGTTCGGCAAATTTTATGGCTTTATCGATAGATAGATCACATTCTTTAGTAACTTTATCTAGATAATCGCCAATCCATCCATCGAGAACTACCCAAAGGTTTTGTTTTTTTCTAGTAATTCCATCTGACCATTGACGTGCCATATTTTTGTAGTCTGGTAATTTTAATTCTCGATACTCAATATCGCCATAGACATCTTTGGTAACGGTACGGGTTTTTTCTTTCTTAAAACAACTACCTTCTGTATATCTTTGCTGTTCTTGTTTTGTACCAACAACTTCTTTTTTCCTAGTAGTATTTTGTTTAATATCAGAAGAAAAATCAAATAGTCCTTCTGGTAGTTCGGGAGGATTTTTATGAATATAGCTTTCAAAATCAGTAATAATGACTTTATCTAGATCGAGATTGGGAAGTTCTTGCTGACAGGCAAGTTTTAATTCCTCAGTTAGCCTGTAAACTAAATTTTGTAAACCCTCTTCAAATTTTTTTGTTTGTCCTTGTAAAGTAAATTCGGCTCTGCTAGATATGGCTTGACGCATCGCATAATAAAGAGAACGAACGGCTTTTTCTGCGTGTTCCATACTACGAATTTCTTCTTTATCGTCTTTACGAACTTGTCTGATAAAGTAACCCGAATTATTTAGCTCAAATTTATTCAGTTTACGATGAACTAAATCATAAGCTTTAGCAATAGCTTTAGCCTTGGGTGGAGTAACAACCTTAGTTAATTCTTCTTCTAACTCATAAGTTCCCTTATCTTTTTCCAAAGCATCTCGAACTGGTATGATAAGTTTCTGAGTCAAGTCTCCCTCAACTTCTCGAACCGCATCTAATAAAAAGATAAATCCTTTATATTCTTTTTGCTTTAAATATTGCTCGGCTTTGCTTCGTTCTTCGGTATCGTTAGTTTTAAGAGCTTCAATAATTGTTTCTACATCTTTTTTTAACTCGTCACGAATACTTTCAATTTCCCTAATTAATTTTTCACTACCTTCGCTAATATTCTGTCGTTTCTTTTCTAGCTCTTCTTTCCGATCTATCTTTTTTATCTTTGACGCTACATTAATTGCTTCATTTAGAGTATTGTAGCGAGCATCAACATCAATTAAGGCTGGAACAATAACTAACTCCGAGAAAGATTCTCGAACGCGTTTTCTCATGCAATCCCATAATTGCTTTCCACCACTCCAATCTTGAACGTATCGGAGAATTTGTTTCATTATTTCATCATCAATATATTCTCCCTTACGAACCTTCCTTCGTATATCTCTAAACCAATCTTCTAAATCTTCTTTGTCTCCAATGTAATTTATAATATCTCCATAACAATCTTTGAACATTTTTTGAAGAGCTTCCAGTCTTTCGCTTTTAGATATCTCTGATGCTTCATTTATGGGTTTTACTCCCCAAGCACATTGAGCATAGTAAAGAAATCTACCACTAAATGGAATGATATCGGGTAAACAATCTAGGTTTAAAGTTTCTTGAATTTCTAGTTGTAATTGTTCAATTCTTTCAGGGATTGTTAGATCGTCTTGTCCTCGTTGATCTACTCGATTAAGAATAAAAATCATCGAGTCAGTACGTCCTTGTAAATACTCGACAACCCGCTTTAATTCTTCGAGTAAACGTTTTCTATGGCGATCGTCTACTTGTCCATAATCGAGGGCAACTAAACTAAAAGCTTTGTGAATCTGTTGTTGAATAACTTTAAGATTGTCTCGATCTTGAATCGATTTTAATCCTGGTAAATCGATAAATTTAATACCGATACCTTCAGGTAAGCCTAATAAGCTAGAATCTTCAGCAGGTAAAATAGGAACGTAAGCTGTAACTTGCGGTGCAATTAGTTCTTGTTCTTGTCGAGCTTGATGATAGGGAAACATTACTCCATTACGGATGCGATCGTATATCTCGCCATCGTTTAAATCAGTCCAAGTTCCCGTTTCCCACTGCGCTCCTTCTGTTTCTGCTACTGATAATTTAAACTCTTTAGAATGCTTGATTTTTAGAACTCCCCCACTCATTTCTCCTGCTTCGATGGGAGCGATTTTTCGTCCGATTAAAGCATTAACAATGGTTGACTTACCTGAAGAAGTTGTCCCAATAGTTGCAATAGTAAAATTAGGATTTTCTAACCTGGCTACTGACTCTTCATAAGCCTGTCGAAACTTTAATAAAGCATCCTGAATATTAGGACTGTCTAAAATATCTGCATGATTTTGAGCCAAGTCAGCAACGGCATTACCTAATTCTTTTAGGCGATCAGCGTAAGCTGGCACTGCGTGATCGCGAACTTGCTCTAATTTCTTATTTGCTTCACTTGCCATATTCAATCTGATTAATCTTAGAAATAGCCTTAATAACAAGCTATGTTTCTATAATTCCCAGATTTCTGACTAATCTAACTAGACAACCGTAACTCAGAACCTCGATCGCTCAAAAAAATAACTTCATCATACAATATAAAAAAGATATAATAAAAGTATAAAAAATATGATATTTGAGTTTGACCAAAATAAAAGCAAGTCAAACCTAGAAAAGCATGGAATTGATTTTGTTGAGGCACAAGAATTATGGACAGATATTAATCGCTTGGAAATTCCTGCCAAAGTAACTGATGAACTCAGATATTTAGTGATCGGAAAAATAGGTCAAAAATGCTACTCAGCAGTCATTACTTACAGAAAGGAAAATATTCGTATTATCTCAGTGCGAAGAGCGCGAAAAGAGGAAGTAGAACTTTATGAAAGCAAGTGAATTCGATCGCAAGTTTGAAGAAGGAGAAGAAGATATTACTCAATATCTCGATCTTTCAAAGGCGTTACGTCCAGGCTATGAACAGAAAAGGGTTAATGTAGATTTTCCCTTATGGATGGTAGAGGCATTAGATAAGGAAGCAAAACGAATTGGAGTAACTCGTCAATCAATTATTAAAATGTGGATAGCAGAACGTATTGGTTAACAAATGCTTCCCAACTAATCCTAACTAGATAACCGTAACTCAGAACCTCGATCGCTTTTATAAACTTCTATCCTGGTTTGAAATGCTTCTTTAAATTGAGGCATATGAGTAACAGTAAGTATACAAGCAAAGTCAGAGGAAATCGCATTGATCGCTGCAATTAATCGATCGCAACCTTCTGCATCTTGTGTACCAAAACCTTCATCGACAATCAGCATTTGCAGGGAAGTACCAGCCCTTTGAGCTAATAGTTTTGCTAGTGCTAAACGTACTGAAAAATTAATCCGAAAAGCTTCACCCCCAGAATAAGTTTCATAAGGGCGAGTCCCCCTAGCATCGGCAATTAAAATATCTAAAGTATCAATTAATTTGGTTTTTTTCTTGGAACTACTGCGAGATGCTTTTTGAGTTAAAAACTGTACGTGAAATTGATTATTTGTCAGACGAGAAAGGATATGATTAGCTTCTGCTTCTAGTTGGGGTAAGATATTTTCGATCATTAAAGCTTGGATACCATTTTTGCCAAAAGCTTGCCCTAATTCTAGATAAACTCGATATTTTTTCTTGATTTGGGTTAGTTGTTGGCAAGTATCATCATACTGAGTTTTTAAATTATCAATTTGGGTAAGAGATTGTTGATATCTTCCTTGTTGGGCAATTAGATCATCTAGTTGCTGACGGCGTTGATAAATTCTTTGTTCTAATAGTTGAATAGCACTACTATTATCTTCAATTTGTTCTCGTTGGGATTGATAATTTTTGATTTGTTCTTCAGCAGCAATTTTATCTTGTAGACGTATCTGTAATAATTGCTCTAATTCCTGTAAACGATTTTGCTGTTGGGGATATTGTTGTTTAGCTTTGGCTAATTCTTGATAGCGTACTTGCCAAGATTGTGCCTGACGTAGAGAAGCTAAGAGATTTTGATGTTTGGACTGTTCGTAACCTAATTGGGTAATATGTTGTTCTATGTGATCGATTTGCTGTTTTATAGGGGAATCGATCGACAATTGAGCTAGAGAATTTTGTAAGTTAGTAATTCGCTCTAAAAGTTCTGGTTTTTGCTCATGGAGTTTAGCTAAACGTTTTTTGGCATCATCTATTTTTGCCTGTTTAATTTCTGCCCATCGCCAGCGTCTTTCTTCTTCTCTGAGTAAGGCATGGGTTTTGTCATCATAGTTAAGTTTTTGTAGTTCTATTTCTAACTGTTTTAAGTCAGAATTTAACTCTACTGCATATTCTCCCGCAGAAATTTGTCGCTCTAATTGTTCTCGTTCTGCTTTAATACTTTTTAGCTGTTTATGAATTTCTCCACTGGCTTCTAATTGAGCTTCTAATTGTCCTAATTGTTGTTGTAGAGTATCGTAACCAGATAATTCTCGATCTAATTCTTTATATTCTTGTCTTAGTAATTGTAATTCTCGATCGCAAGTAACTAACTGTTCTTTAATTACCCAAATTTGCGATTCAATTTCTTGTTGCTGTTGCTGAGTTTTACTAATAACTTGATGGCGATGATGTTCATCTAATCCTCTCTCACAAAGAGGGCAAATAGCATCAGGGATAGACAACATTTCTAGTTTTTGTTGTAATTCTTGAAATTGCTGTTCATAGGTTCTTTGGTTGGCTTGTAATCTTTCCCGAAATCCTTTTCTTTCTAATCCTTTTTCTTCGACTCGCTTTTGATAAATTCTTTTTTTATCTAGTTCATCAATTTGCGCATCTACAGTTAAAACAGCTTCCCGCATTTGGGGTACTCTGGCAATTTCTGTAGATAAATGTTCGGCAGAAGTATAAAGTTGCTCTAATTTAGCGTTTAACCTTGCTTCAACTCGTTCAATTTCTGTTTGCAGAGTTTGACGTTGTTGCAGTAGAGGAGCAAAATACTGCTGTATTTTATCTAATTCTTGTAACTGCCGACGGCTTTCTTGTAATTTTGTCAGTCCTGCTTCTACTTCGGAGGTACGACTGAGAATTTGATTAATTTCTGTTTCTTGTTCAGCGATCGAATCAATATTAGTTTGAATTTGCCGTATTTGTAAATTCAGTTCGTTAGTTTGTTGAATTAATTGTTGTTCTAATTGCTGTTTTTGCTGTTGTGCTGATTGATAGGCAGCAAATTTAGCCGAAAAATCTTTTTCTTCAGCTTGTTTTTGTAACAATTGCTCGTATCCGCTGTTAATTTCTGGTTCTTGAGCAATTAATTCTTCTAACTCAGTCAATTGAGACTTAAGAATCTTAATATCTTTTCCCAATCGATCGCAATCTTGACTTAAATTTTGATGTTGGTTTTGTTGCCAAATTAACTGTTTTTCCCAAGCTTGACGTTGATGTTCGATCGCTTGTAATTGTTTTAGACCCGCTCGATCTTCTGCTTGAGCTTGGTGTAGTTGAATCGATTCTACTTCCAAACTAGCTAATTCTAACTGAATCTGCTTTTTTGTGGCTATTTTTGCTTCTAATGGTTCTAAACTCTGTTCTAATTGTTCTGCTTGTACTTTATACTCTTTAGCTAAATCTTTTGCTTGACTAGCTAATCCCTCATAGCGATCTAATTTCAGCAAATCAGCTAAAATCTGTTTTCTTTCCCCAGGACGACGTAACATAAATTCATCGGCTCGTCCTTGACGCAAATAAGCAGAATTGACAAAAGTCTCATAGTCCAATTTCAGCACATCCAGAATCTCTTGTTGCGTTGCCTTGACACCCTTTGCTGTAATTGAACGAAATTTCCCTGATGTAGTTGCCACCTGAAACTCTAGAGAACTACTTCTTCCTCTCGGACGAGAGCGAATGATACGATAAGTCTGATTATTACTACTAAACTCAAAATCTACCCTAACATTATTAGCTCCAGCATGAATTACATCATCTTCTGTAGCTGCACGACTTTTACCCCAAACTACCCACGTAACCGCTTCCAATAAAGAAGACTTTCCTGCGCCATTTGCTCCACAAATACAAGCAGTATGCAACCCCCGAAAATCTAAGGTTGCTTCACGATAACTAAGAAAATTTTTCAGCGTCAATTGCTGTGGAATCATGCGTTCTCGGCGATCGATGTTCTTGAAGCTAAAAGCTAAGAGCTAAAATCGTTTAACAAAAAATATACCATCTTAACTTATCACGAATGATTATTCCCCCTAATTTGGCTTTTTCCTAGTTTATTAGTCTATTTATACTGATTTTGCTTTTTGCCAGCTTTGATTTACAAAAATTAATAAAAGTTAGTAGAAAAAACTTCAAGCAGTTTACATAAATCAAAGAAAACTAATTACTACTATTTTCTGAGGCACTCCTGGGAATTGTCACAGTAAAAGTTGTACCCACTCCAACTTGACTCTCGACTTGAATATTACCATTGTGAGCGTCTACCAATCGTTTTACTATGCTAAGCCCTAATCCAGTCCCAGGGAGATTATCAGTGTTATTTGCCCGATGAAACAATTCAAATAATTGAGGTAAATCTTGTTCTGGAATACCAATACCCCGATCTTGAATTTGCAAAATGCTTTTGTCTGTTTGACAATTTAATTTAAACTGCACAATTCCGCCACTAGGAGAATATTTAATGGCATTAGAAAGTAAATTAGTAAGAATTTGCTTTAGCAATCTTTCATCCATATAAACTTGAGAATCTGAACCTTCCTGACTCAACACAATCTGATATTTACTCTCATCAATTCCTACTTCTATTTCTTCTACCAAATTTTGACAAAATACAATTAAATCAAAATTGGTAGGATGACAGGTTACTTTATTGGCATCTATCTTGCCTATTAACAATACATCTTCTAATAAATTAATCATATGCTCAACAGAAGATTGAATTCGATCGAAATGTACTTGTTTTCTCTCAGTATTCAATTTTTCACCATAATGCTTAAGCAATTCCGTAGAACCCATGATAGTAGTGAGTGGAGTCCGAAATTCATGAGAAGTAATAGAAATGAAGCGAGATTTAAGTTCATTTAATTCTCTTTCTTTCTCCAGAGCTTTCCGCATTTGCTTTGCACTTCTTTCTATAGCTTTAGAACGATCTAAATTACGATAAAGTACAGCATTCTCTAAAGAAATTGCTGCTTGAGAACAAAGCAACTTAATAATTTCTACTTGTTTAGGGATAAAGGCATTTTTAATTAGTTTATTTTCTAAATAAACTAAACCTAAAAAACTATTTTGTTTAACAATTGGTGTACATAAAACAGATTTCGCTTGACACGTTTTAAAGTAAGGATCTTCAGAGAAGATTGATTCTCGATCGATATTATCTAAAACTACATCTTTTTGGGTTCTATAGACATATTCAATCAAAGATAAAGGAAGTTGCCGACTTAATTTTACAGGAATAGGGCGTTTTAAGGTTAAATATTTTTGCTCTACTGAGGATATAGCCTCGATCATTAATTTATCTTGTCTCAACAACACTAGAAAACCGCTTTGCGCTCCAGCATTCTCTAACAAAATTTTCATTAATTTATCTAATAATCGATCGAGGAGTATTTCTTGAGAAATAACTTGGGATGCTTTGAGAATAGAAACTACATCTAATGTGGCGAAATTTATTTGTGAGGTGGTAGTTGTTGGTGAGGTAGCAATCAAATCAGTAGCCATGGTTGCTTTTTGAGCAACACGCTCCAGAATTTTGGGATATTTTGCTTCTAAATCTTTTACTTTAGCTACTGCTCCCCAATGAAAGTAACTATAATAAGCATCAATTAGATAAGTACGAGCTATCTTTTCTTTCTGACAACTCAAATAAAATTCTGCTGCTAGTTCATTGCCTAATGCTTCTTCTTGAAGATAGCCTTGTTTGGCTGCATTGTTAATAGCTAAATCGTATAACTCTCCTGCTTGCCAATTCTGACCTAAAACTCTTGCTTTTTCCGCTTCTACTAATTCATATTTATGCTGGAAATTATCTGGAGAATGGTATGCCCAATTCTTCATTTGTTCTTGATTCTTGTTTACTTGTTCGAGATATTTAATTTGCTCTTGTTCGTCTATCTGAGAATACTGAGCTAAAAGAGCTAAGGAATAGTAAAAATTATGTTCGGCAACAACTAATAATCCAGAGACTGCTTGAATACACGTTTGAGTCAACTCAGCATAACGGATAGCGTCAACATTATTTTTAAATAGATATGCCAGAATAGTTTTAGATAAATAAACAAAAAACAGCGCAGTAAAATTATTACTTTCTTGAAAAATTGACAACATTTTATCTTGGTCAAAAGCATTGCCAACTAGTTTTTCTTGTTGATTAGTTTTGCCTGTCAATATTAATATTAATTGATAAAGAATTTGATTAACAGAAGAATGATATTCTAGATTTACTTTAATCATTAACTCGGTAAACTCTATGTACTTTTGAGCTACAAAATCTAAAGAGTTTCCCAAGAAAAATATATGAGTACAATAGTTAATAGCTGCATAGCCAGAATAAATTAATTCTCCAGTTTCTAAACCAGATTGAAAAGCTTCAATTAAAGGTGTTAAGGTTAATTGAATAGGTTCTTGCCAATGTCTAACATGACCGTTAACAAGATCTAATACAGTTGATTTAAGTTCTTTAGCCTTCAATTGTGACAATAAAGTTAACGCTAACTGTCCAAACTGATAACCAGAGTTAATATCCTCTAAGAAGCTACAAAGAAATAATCCATAATAACTATATGCCACTAAACTGAGTGGGCAATTCCCATGCTTAATAGATAAATCAACTTGTGTAAATACAACTGTAACGCATAAATCTGGATTAATAATATAGGCAGCATTACTAATTTTTTGTAAAATGGCAAAAACTTCAATTAGTTCAGGATCGACCATGGTGGGTAGATTGGCTAAATCCTTAATTACGATATCTTGGGGAAGTTCTTGGCATAAGGAAAGATCCAGCATTTCTAAAACTTCTAGTCCAGTATCTATAGCTCTTTGCATTTGATTTTGAGCAATATTAGACTCGATAATAAGTTTATAGATCTTGATTTTTTCTAATCTTGTTTGAACTTGATTAAGAGCAGTTTCAGCTAATCTATTAGACTGTTGAAAATTACTATTAAGATATTCTGCTTCTATTGTTTGTAGATATAAAGATAGTGTTAATTGATAATCATTAGCCCAGCTATCATTAGATAACAGTATTATTCCTATCCGTAAATATTTCAGTGCGCTCTCATAAGCTGCTGATGATTTGGCTTTTGAACCAGCAATTAAATTTAGTTGGGCTAGCTCATGTTTTTCGGTTGAACTAATTATAAATTCAATGCCTAAATTCAATTGGTTAACTAGAGCAAATATATTTTCTGTTTGTTCTTCAGGAGTAGTATTCTGAAGTAATAATTTACCAATTTTGAGATGAGTAAGTTTTTTATCGGCTTCGTCAATTAGGGAATAGGCTGCTTGCTGAACTCGATCGTGCAAAAACTTATACTTAATCTTAGCAACATCAGTATATTCGAGAGAATCTACCTGACTTGAATTTGGCTCTAATTGTGGGGAGCCGACGCTCGGCGGTTCAAGTTCTAATAATTCTGGTTCTAAGATTAGAGAAATTTTATAGTTATTACTCTGAGGTAATATTAAACCAGCTTGTAATGCTGACCACAATTGAGTTGCCGTATTTTGAATAGATTGTTCACTCACAATGGCTAGCATATCTAAGCTAAACTGATTACCAAGACAGGCAGCTAATTTAAGTAGGTGTTGTGTACTTTGGTCGAGTTTGCTAATATTACTGGCGATAAGCTCAACGACGTTATAGTCGGTAATTCCGATCCCTTGAATCTCTTTGATATTCCACTGCCACCTATCATGGGAAATATCGTAAGTTATTAATTTCTCGGCATAAAGAGTTTTGAGTAGTTGAGTTAAAAAGAAAGGATTGCCTTGAGTTTTATGAAATAGTAGTTTGGCTAAGGATAAAGTATGTTCTGATTCTGGAACTTCATTAAAAGTATCGGCAACAAACTGGGTAATATGTTCTTGAATTAAGGGTTTGAGATAAACATTTGTAACTACTGCTTGGGTTTGTTGAATTGTTTCAATTGTCTGAATAAGAGGATGAGTTGGACTGACTTCATTATCTCGATAAGCTCCCAAGATTAATAGATACTGCCCTTCACTTACCAAGTTCTGAATTAGTTTTAAACTTGCTAAATCAGCCCACTGTAAATCATCAACAAAGAGAACTAAAGGATGAGAAGGTTGGCAGAAAACACGAATGAATTGTTGAAATACTCGGTTAAATCTATTTTCTGCCTCTGTAGCTCCTAACTCGGGTACATTAGGCTGTTCACCAATAATGAGTTTTACTTGAGGAATAGCCTCAATAATAATATTGCCATTACTTCCTAAAGCTGCTAATAGTTTCTCTTGCCAAGTGACTATCTGTCCTGAACTTTCTGTTAAAATTTGCTCAATTAATAAGCTAAAGGCTTGAATTAATGCTCCATAGGGAATATCGCGCTTAAACTGGTCAAATTTACCACTAATGAAATATCCTTTTTCTCTAACAATGGGTTTATGAATTTCATTAATAACTGATGTCTTGCCAATACCAGAGTAGCCAGAAACTAAGACTAGTTCGACTTGTCCAACTTTGATACGTTCAAAAGCATCCATCAAAGCAGATACTTCCCCTTCTCTACCATAGAGTTTTTGTGGGAGTAAAAGTCGATCGCCTTTGTCTTTTTGAGCTAAAGTAAAATTCTCAATTTTTTCCGCCCTTCGCCATTGAGATAAGCAATTTTCTAGGTCGATTTTTAATCCAGCAGCACTTTGATATCTATCTTCAGCATTTTTGGCTAATAGTTTCATGACAATAGATGAAACTACTTCGGGAATTTCTTGATTAATTTGATGAGGAGGAACGGGTTTTTTAGCCAAATGAGCGTGGATTAATTGCATTGGCTCTTCAATGGGAAAGGGTAATTTACCTGTCAACATTTCGTAGAAAGTTACACCCAAAGAGTAAAAATCGCTGCGGTAGTCAAGGGAACGATTCATTCTTCCTGTTTGCTCTGGGGACATATAAGCAAGTGTTCCCTCAATTACATCAGGATTGACTAACACTGGCTGTTCACAAGATAGGTAAGAGGCAATAGCAAAATCGGTAAGTTTAACCTGTCCTGTTTCTGGGTTGATGATGATATTGGACGGTTTGATATCTTTATGGATAATTGATGCTTGATGTAATTTGCCAATAGTTGTGGTTAACAAAATGGCAATTCTCAGAAACTCTGATAATTTAATTGATTGAGATAAAAGAAACCCTTGTAGAGATTGACCGCCGAAATCTTCTGAAATTAGAGCAAGATAGCGATCGTATTTTTCTAGACTATAGCATCTAACTATTCCTTCACAAGATAGATTACTGGCAATTCTATATTCTTGTCTGAGGTAAGCAATATCTTGGAGGGCAGGATACTCAGATTTGAGTATTTTAATAATTACTCTTCTTTGTTCTTTTTCGTCGTAACCTCGATAGATAATTTTTCTAGAGCCAGTCTGAATTTTTGATTCGATTTTGTATCCTGATAGCTTCAGCACCATATCCCTCTCAGAGCTTTTGAAGTTAAAAATTTTCTTGAGTTTAAAGTTCCTTTAAAAAACTTTGGACAATTCGTTGTAATCACGGCTCTTTATATAATTCCCGAAACTCTTGCTAAATTAACAAAGTCATCATACAAAAGACTTTGATTACAAATATATATAAGTCATTTGAGAGTAAATTAAACCACAAGTATTACTCTGAACAAAAAAATTTTGCCGATAAAATTTGTAATTATAATTACCAAGTTTACGTAGATTTTCGAGTCTAAATTGACGATCAATTAATTACAATTACCTAGGAAAAAATACTCAAGGATTTTACCTACGTAAATAAAATTACTAAAAAATTATTTTTTTTTATTTTTATTGTAAGTAAAATCATCAATTTTTATTGGTAATAATTACTGACTATTAAGTATTATTTCTAATTGACTAGACTATTTTATTTTTATATCTTTATTAAAACTTCATGAAATTAAGGAGAAAACCAATGAAATCATCAGAAAAGCAAAAGTTATGGGAAACAGTCTTATCTAAAATTGTGGCTAAAACTTGGATTGATGAAGATTTCTGCCAACGTTTTATCAGCGAACCTGCTGTAGTTTTACGAGAATCAGGAATGGCTCTTAGTGATACTGCTCAAGTAATCGTTAATCAAGGACAAGCTAATACTTCAGTTCTCACAACTGCGGAGGGAGGAATGACTATTTACCAAGTTAATTTACCTTCTAAACCAGAAAGTCTTACTGACGAACAAATCAGTGCTTGGGCTAAAAACACTATGGATAAAGGATATTTTTTGAAGGGTTCTTGCTAAACTATCCTTATCTCTCGATCTAGAGATAGTTTCATTGATGTGAAAAACAGCAATAAGCTCATCTCAACTAGGTAAACTCTGAGGTTTTAGGTGATAGATGCCAGGCAAGTCATTTAAAATCTAAAACCTCTTTCTTAAAACTAAGAATACTGCTCGAAGCATCTCAGATTTATGAATTACAAGAGAGAATAAGCGTTATCGCTGCTTTTTTTAGAACTGGAATAATTCTCAGTTATTCCAGTTCTAAAATAGCATTTTTTTCCTCTTGTATTACTTCTGTTTGCTAATTTTTCATATTTGCTCACTTTAACCAAAGAGCGACGGGCGACTATCGTTCCCACTTCTAAGTAGGTAGGCTTAATTAAGTTTAAAACAGAGGAAAAATGGGGAATTAGGGAAGTGGGAAGTTACCGTTTAATTATTTCCCTAACGCCCCAATACTGTTCGGATAAGCCTAAAAACTTAATGGAATTAGGGAGTGTGGGAAGTGTGGGAAGTGTGGGAAGTGTGGGAGGAGACAACTTTTAAGGTTAATCTCCCCTCTCTTCGCTCTCTCCCTTGTCTTCCCCCTCTCTGTCTCAACAGACAACCTTCTTAACCGAACAGTATTGCCTAACGCCCTACATCCCTATCTTCCCAAACAAGAAGTATTGGGATGAGTTTAACTATCTCGATCGCTACCTTTAGAGAATTGTTATTCAATCAATAATCCATAATCGGGAATTAAGAATGCTAATAGTACCGAAGTTTAAAAGTTATTTCCAGATTGAGGTTATACCCTCAGTGGGAGTTTTTTTGCTATCTGAGTCTGATTATTATATTTTGACAGGGGAACTATATGAGAAATTAGTTCTTTTAATTAATGGCGATCGCTCTGTTGATGAAATAGTTGCTATTTTAGGTGAGGGAGTTTCTGTAGCTGAAATCTATTATGCTTTGATGTTGATGGAGCAAAAAGGCTATATCGGGGAAAATACGGAGGCAATATCACCAGAAGTAGAAGCTTTCTGTAATTTCCTCTCCGTTGATGCTTCAGAAGGCAATAAGCGTTTACAATCTACAGGAGTTAGTATCACTGCTTTAGGTAATATCCCTACCCAACCCTTATCTACTGCTCTCAAAGAGCTTAACGTTCAAGTTGTAAATACAGGAGAGATAGAAATAGTCTTAACTGATGACTACTTACGGGTTGAGCTAGAACAAATTAACCACAAAGCTTTAGAATCTCGTCGTCCCTGGATGTTGGTCAAACCAGTTGGTAAAATTGTTTGGATTGGCTCTATTTTTTATCCTGGGAAAACTGGCTGTTGGCAGTGTTTAGCACAAAGATTGCAAGCCAATCGTCCTTTGGAAAATTTTATTCGCGATCTCTCTGTGAGAGCTAGCAAAGCCGATCGCCAAACTGTTTCTAACTTTACTATTACATTACGGGCACCCTTACCTTCTACTCTACAAACAGGAATCAATTTAGCTGCTACGGAAATCGCTAAATGGATTATCCAAGGTAGAAATAAACGCTTGGAAGGCAATATTATTACTTTCGACACTGTATCTTGGCAAATTCAAGAACATACTTTAACTAAACGTCCTCAGTGTCCCGCTTGTGGTAATCCCGAACATCCCTTTGAAAAAAAACCTTTACCTATTGCCCTTCAAAGTCGCCAAAAATCTTTTACTGCCGATGGGGGACATCGTTGCGTTTCCCCAGAACAAACCCTGCAAAAATACCAACATCATGTTAGTCCCATTACTGGTGCAGTTAGAGGTTTGAGTCGGATTACACGATCGCCTAGTAAACTAACACCTAATTATATCGCTGGACATAATTTTGCCTCCATGGTTGATAGTCTCTACTTTTTAAGAGAAAACCTACGGGGTAGAAGTGCAGGGAAAGGGAAAACCGATGCCCAAGCAAAGGCAAGTGCTTTATGTGAAGCGATCGAAAGATATTCGGGAGTCTTCCAAGGAGATGAAATTAGACGCAGAGGTAGTTATGCAAGTATGGGGGATACTGCCCTTCATCCTAATGAATGTATGCTATTTAGTGACTATCAGTATCAAACTCGCCATGAGTGGAATGAGAATTGTCCTAGTTACTTTCAGAAAGTCCCCGAACCCTTCGATCCTGAAAGGGAAATTGAATGGACACCAATTTGGTCTTTAACTCACGAAGAATTGAGATACTTACCTACAGCATACTGCTATTACGGCTATCGTGAACCTTTTGCTCAATATTGTTGGGCAGACTCTAATGGTACTGCTGCGGGAAATAGCAAAGAAGAAGCAATCCTACAAGGGTTTATGGAGTTGGTAGAGCGAGATTGTGTAGCTTTGTGGTGGTATAATCGGCTTAAAAGACCAGCAGTAGATCTAGATAGTTTTGAGCAACCCTATATTCACGCCTTAAAGGAATACTATCACTCTCTCGATCGCGAACTTTGGGTTTTAGATCTTACCAATGATTTTAATATTCCTGCTTTTGCTGCTCTTTCTCGTAGCAAAAATCAAGCAACGGAAGATATTATCTATGGTTTTGGAGCGCATTTTGACCCCTTAATTGCTATTACCAGGGCGTTAACGGAAGCAAACCAAGTATTACCCGTAGTTTTGTCTATGAATGACGATAGTAGTGCTAATTATAGTTGTGGCGATGGGTTGGCTCAAAGTTGGTGGCAAAATGCAACCATCAAAAATCAACCCTATCTATTGCCAGATCATAATGTTGCTCCTAAAACTTTGAAGGATTATCCTCAACTAGGAAGTAATGACTTGCGAGACGATATTATCACCTGTGTAGATATTGCCCGCGATCGCGGTTTAGAAACCTTAGTTCTCGATCAAACTCGCCCCGATATTGGTTTAAACGTAGTTAAAGTTGTCGTTCCTGGGCTACGGCATTTCTGGAAACGTTGGGGAAAAGGAAGATTATACGATTTACCCGTACAAATGGGGCAATTATCTCGATCACGCCAAGAGAGTGAGCTTAATCCTTATCCTATCTTCTTCTAAAATTATTAGACTTGTCTGGAAAATAGAAGTTTAGGAGTTCAGGAGTTCAGGAGTTCATAAGAGGTTTATTTTCTACTAACTACTAACTACTAACTACTAACTATTACCTATGCTAAAAAACTACCAAATCATCGATGCCGATAGTCATGTGACTGAACCCATTAAGATGTGGGCAGAATACTTAGAACCTGCATTCAAAAATCATGCCCCTTATATAGATACTCCTGCGACTAAAGAGGGAGTATTTATGATTGATGTTTTTTCTCCTCCTGTCAAAAATATGAAAGTCGAAGGCAAGAAAATTTATCAGAAAATATCTGATGAAATTTGGGCAGAAGGAGTCAAGATTACTATTCGAGACTATGCCAAACGAGGTATTTTGGGTAACGATCCAGAATCTCAAGTCAAAGCTATCAAAAAGATGGGGGTAGATATCTCCTTTCTCTATCCAACTATAGGACTATGGTTACTTGCGATCGAGGATATGAATTCCCAATTAGCGGTAGCCCTCACCCGTGCTTACAATAATTGGTTACATGATTTTTGCAACTATGATAAAGATGTTCTTCGAGGAGTAGGAGCAATTAGTCTGCATGAACCAAAAGAAATGGTAGGAGAATTGCAGCGTATTGCTAATTTTGGCTGGAAAGCCGTTTTTATTCGTCCCAATCCTCTTAAAGGACGTATATTAAGCGATCGAGCCTATGAGCCATTTTGGGCTGAATGCGAAAGATTAAATATTGCCGTTGCTATTCACGAAGGAACTCACGGACGATTACCCACGACAGGAACAGATCGATTTAATACTCGTTTTGCTATGCACGCTTGTTCTCATCCTCTGGAACAAATGATGGCAATGTTAGCCCTAATTGAGGGTGGTGTCTTAGAAAGATATCCCCAGTTAAAAGTAGGCTTTTTAGAAGCTGGTTGTGGTTGGCTACCTTACTGGTTATGGCGCATGGATCAAGAATATGAAAACTTAGCCTGGGAAGTAAAAGACAATGTCAAAATGAAACCTTCTGAGTACTTCCGTCGCCAATGTTTTATTTCGATCGAACCATCTGAACCTTATTTAGCACAAATTATTGATTTTATTGGTAGCGATAATCTCATTTTTGGTTCTGATTATCCTCATATCGATAGTAACGCAGACATAATCGAAAAAATTACCAGTCTTTCCACAATTTCCCCCCAGATTATTCAAAAGATTCTTTGGGATAATCCGATGCGTTTCTATGGGTTGATGTAAATCTTGGTCTAACGAGGGGTATTGCTTAGTAGTCAGTGATTGGTAGTTGTCCTACTAACCACTAACTACTAACTACTAACTACTAACTACTAACTACTAACCACTAACTACTCATTTAAAAATGCCCCCATCACTATTGCTTTCCTTCCGCAAAAATATCTCTGTTCATCAAGAACTAGAAGATAGTTTTATTCTTCATTCTGCTAATGGTAAATTCGATCTTTCCCATCTTTCTACAGGACTAAAAAAAGCGATCGCCTCCCTTGAGGGAAAAGGAACTACTAATGAAGAATTAGTGAGTCTAGTCACTCAAATTGATGGCAGTCTTAATTTACCTCAACTATATTACTATCTGCAACAATTTATTCGTCATGGTCTAATCTGCCATACAGTCGAAGTTGATCGAGTATCTTTGGCTACTTTAGTTCCCCTTACTACCCCCTCTTCTTTAGAATGGGCAGAGATAAAGCCAGAGCAAAAATATAAGTTATCTCGCTTTGCCTATTGCCATCAAGAAGAAACAGAAATGATCTGGGAATCTCCTCTATCTCAGGCAAAAGTTTACTTGAAAGATTGGCGATGTTCGGCAATTATTCATCAACTTGTACAAGCACAGACTTGTAATACCTTAACTAAAATTCCTGATGTATCTCTGCAAACAGCACAGGTATTTTTAAGTCTGCTCAATACTGCTCAACTCTTGTCAGAAATAGACGAAAATAATTCACAATTAGAGAGTGATACTCTAGCACAATGGGAGTTTCACGATCTACTATTTCACACTCGTAGCCGTAAGGGTAGACACGATCGTGCTGCAGGTAAATCTTATCGTTTTCTGGGGAAGATTAAACCTCTTCCTGCCATCAAACCGCAAATATTTAGTAATGTTATTCCCTTGTACAAACCAGATATTGAGCAACTTAAACAAAAAGATGCTCCTTTTACCCTTATCTTAGAATCAAGAAGATCTAAAAGAGTTCATGGCGATCGAGCAATTTCTCAACAGCAACTAGGAGAATTTCTTTATCGATCGGCAAGAGTAAGAAAGGTTTTTGATAGACCTTATATGGAATGTAGCGATCGTCCTTACCCTACAGGAGGAGCTTGCTATGAATTAGAATTATATCTGGCTGTGAATAAATGTGAAGATATCACCTCTGGACTCTATCATTATTGTCCTCAACAACATCAATTAGAGCAAATTTCTCAACGTAACCAATCTTTAGAAGCTCTCTTAGAAAATGCCCAAAAGACGAATGGGGAAGATTATCCACCTCAAGTTTTAATAATTATCACTGCTCGTTTTGCTAGAGTCAGTTGGGCTTATGAATCGATCGCCTATAGCCTTATCTTAAAACACGTAGGAGTAATGATTCAAACTATGTATTTAGTCGCCACAGCAATGAATCTTGCTCCTTGCGCTTTGGGTACAGGTAATGGAGATTTATTCGCTACTGCCACAGGTATAGATTACTATAGTGAGTCTTCTGTCGGAGAATTTATTTTAGGTGCATTATAAACCGCGTCTAGTTTGAAACCAGTAGTTTTTTAGATAACTTTTTTAGGGAGTCGGGAGTCGGGAGTCGGGAGTAGGAAATAAAAATTGCTTCTTTAAAAAACTCCAGTTCTCTATATGGACGCGGTT